>JAUIHJ010000092.1 GCA_030432015.1 bacterium | reverse complement strand
TTGTTGGCGCTTCGAGCTTGAGTGGTAGGGAAACATGACGCTGTCCGCTGATGCTGCCGACAGCTTGGCGGCGACCGAGAGGATTTCGTGAACGAAGGGCAACCGGCGTCGCCGGATAAGGTAACGCCGGTTCTGGTCCCCCTTCCGTGGCTGACACGCCCGATGACGGTGCTGGCGATGCTGGCCGCCTCGCATTTTCTGGTCGATATCGTCGCCGGCACGACGAGCCCGGTTTGGCCGACGCTGGAAGAGAACCTGGAACTACCAACCGGTGGTCTGCTATGGGTTTACGTCGCCTGGTCGATCTCCACATCCTTCAGCCAACTGCTGTTTGGGCTGTGGGCGGATCGCAATCATAGTCGGTGGCTCATCTGGGTTGGCCCGTGCATTGCGATCCTTTGCATCAGTTGCGTAGGGCTCGTCGATACGCAAATCGGTCTGGCGGGGTTATTCGTGATTGGCGGTTTGGGGATTGCGGCATTTCACCCGGAGGCCGCCGCCACCGCTGGATCGTTGCTGCCCCAGCAGCGGAGTCGGGCGATGGCGGTCTTCGCCCTGTGTGGGTATCTCGGGCAGGCAGCGGGCCCGATCTATAGCGGTATCGTGACCGATCAGTACGGCGTCGGTGGCTTGCGGATCGGCATCGTGTGGGGACTTCCGATTCTGTTCGTCCTGGTTCTTGGTATGCGGCGGGCACCCGTTGCGGCGTTGCCCGGGGTGGCGTCGGGTGCGCCAAAATTCGATGCCCGCGGCAAGTTGCCGCTGATCGGGTTGTTGTTGGCGGTGGGGGCGTTGCGGATCCTGCCGGCCTTAGGTGTGCCCCTGTCGCTCGCTTATGTCCTGAAATCGACCGACGCGTCCAACCAGGTCATTGGCGCGGCACAGTCCGCGTTCATGGCCGGGATCGGATTCGGTGCGATGGTGTGTGCGGCGTTCGTTCGTCACGCGTGGGAGCGTACGGTGCTATGGGTCATGCCGCTCTGTGCGGCGCCCCTGTTGGCCTTGCTTGCTTACGTCGATGGTTGGTTGCTCATAAGCCTGGTCGGTTGCTGCGGGCTGTTGCTGGGTGTGACCATGCCCGTGTACATCAGTTATGGTCAACAGTTGCTGCCTCACGGGCAGCGGGTCGCCAGTGCAATTACCATGGGAGTGAGTTGGGGGATTGGCGGTGGGATTGTGGCCAGTGTGCTGTGGGTTTGCATGAAGTACGATTCGCTTTCGAGCATTTTTGGTTTCTTTGCGGTCGCTGCGATTCTCAGCGGCGTGCTTTGCTATTTCCTGCCCGATCCTCATGCTCACTCGGCCCCGGATTCGGGGTAGCCATTGCCTGGGACTTCCACTTTGAGCCGTTGATGGTCGAAATCCCCTACGAAAAACTTGGACGCTTTGCCGGCAACCTGGCCACCTGCCTGGAAGCCGGCGTCAGCCTCGAGCAGGGCCTCAAGTCGTCCAAACGCTCGCTGGCCGCGACCCGCTTTGGCGGCGCCATTGAGACGGCGCTGCTGCGAGTTCGCCAAGGGGCGTCGCTGCACGAAGCGTTGTCAACCGAACCTGCCCCGTGGCCACGGTTTTACTTGCCGATCTTGGAGGCCGGCCAATCGACGGGCCGCATGGACGAGGCGTTGCGATTCCTGGAACGGCATTGCAAACTGCTCGCCGGCCCAACCCGTGCCGTCCGTAATGCGTGGCTGTTTCCCTTGATTGTCATGGTGTCCGGGACAGTCATCCGCCTGTCGATTTTGGCGCTGCTGCTTCCCTGGACCGAATTGTTTGCCGCGGTCATGGCCGCGGCACGCGGCTACGCGACCCTGGGGCTGATTGCGATCGTGCTTGTTGCTCCGCTATTTCGACCTCTGGTCGATCCACTCAAGCTGGCCCTGCCGTGGTTGGGTGCCGCCGAGCGTGAACTGGCAATGAACCGTTTTTTTCAGGTCTTGGCGATGATGTATGCGACGGGGGGGCGACGGGTTGAAGTGATGATTCGCTTTGCGGCGCGCTGTGTCAGCAATGTTGCAGTTCGCAAGGACGTCTTGCAGGCGGCCGCCCAGATTGAAGCCGGAGAGTCGATCCCCGAGGCATTTGCGAGCACACGTTATGTGACGCCATCGGAGAATGAAGTCATTGCCGCGGGTGACTTGGCCGGAAAATTGGAGCGAGCTTTTGAACGTATCGCGTTTGAGACCGGAGAGTCACTTTGTTCTCGAGTCGAACTGATCACCAAATTCGCCACCAAATTCACGGTCTCCGCGGTGGTGTATTCGATCATGGTGCTCGTCATGCGACTGGCGATCATCTACGTGGCGCCGTGAAATTTGGCGAGCACAATTGGCCGTTGCGGCGGGGTCTTTCAGGTTTTCAGCGGAGACGCTCGACGTCAATGAAAACCCGCAGCGTCGGTCTTGCAGCAGCCGCGCCTGCGGCAGGCGCTGGTTTTTTGTAACCCGACACGACAGCAAAAGATCGAGTTGTGATGACGTCGATTTTAGGCAGTTCATCCCTCGCGGACGCGTTTTGAAGCTGTGCTGTTGCGAATGCCGCAGGCGTGTCAAGTTCTGGCCTGAGGTGCCAACTCCAGGGATCGGTCACCTGGTTGTTCAAGAGCCGCCGCTGGGCGAATCATTGATGCAGCTTCAAAACGGACGTGGCAGCTTACAAACCTCACAGTTTGAAAACCTCTCAGTTTGAAAACCTCTCAGCTTGAAAACCTCACAGTTTGAAAACCTCACAGTTTGAAAACCTCACAGTTTGAAAAACACCATCGCCCTGACCAGTGCGCAAAGTGGATGGAGCATTTCTTGTCGAGCGGTTAGAATGGAGGCCCCACCATGACGGTTCGTGCAACCGTCAGCGATCCTGCCTTTGACGACATCGACACCCCCGGCAGGCGCTTCGTCGCGCCGATGATCTCCAATGACCCGTAGCCGAAGACAACTCGCACAGATCCTGTTGGTGCTCGCTGGGACGATGTGCACTGCGTGCAATACCGCCGCGGCGGAGACGACGTCGACCGGGGATCAGGCTGCCCTCACGTTTGAAAAGGATATCCGCCCGATATTTCGCGCGCATTGCTTCGACTGCCACGGCGCCGTGGAAGAGATGGAGGGCGGACTCGACTTGCGGTTGGTACGATTCATGGTCGAGGGGGGCGAAAGCGGTCCCGCGATTGTCGCGGGGCAGCCCGAGGGAAGTTACCTGGTCGATCGTCTCCGTTCCGGCGAGATGCCTCCTGGCGATAGCCGCGTCTCGGCCGCGGAAATCGCCGTGATCGAGCAGTGGATCGGCGCGGGAGCCAAGACCGCGCGACCCGAACCGGAAACGATCGGACCGGGACTCGGGATGACAATTGAGGAACGAAGTTTCTGGTCGTTTCAACCAATCCGCCGGCCAACGGTTCCCGCGCACCCGACGGAGTCGCGTGTCCGAACACCGATCGACGCACTCGTTCTGTCCGCCATGCCAGCCGGGCACGCGTTCGCGCCTGACGCCGATCGCCTGACGCTGATCCGCCGCGTGTACCTGGACTTGATCGGGCTGCCGCCGACTCCGGAAGACGTGCAGCGCTGGATGGCAAGTACCGACGAGCAATGGTACGAGCGTTTGGTTGACGAACTGCTTGATTCCGCCCACTACGGCGAACGCTGGGCACGGCATTGGTTGGATGTCGCCGGCTACGCGGACTCGGAAGGCTACACGACATCCGATGCCGATCGCCCGTGGGCGTGGAAGTATCGCGACTGGGTGATTCGGGCATTCAACTCCGACATGCCCATCGACCAGTTTATCACGGAGCAACTTGCCGGAGACGAATTGGCCGGACCTCGAAGCGGCGATCTGACACCGCAGCAGATCGACCTACTCACGGCTGTCGGGTTTTTGCGTATGGCTGCCGACGGAACCGGTAGCGGAGCGAACAACGACGAGGCCCGCAACCAGGTCGTCACGGACACGATCAAGATCGTCTCCACCGCGTTGCTTGGAGTCAGCGTCCACTGTGCTCAATGCCACGACCACCGTTACGATCCAATTCCGCAGTTGGATTACTATTCACTTCGCGCGATTTTCGAGCCTGCGATCGATTGGAAGGCCTGGCGTGCGCCAGCGCAGCAGCGCGTTTCGCTGTACACGGCGGCAGATCGTCAAGCGGCCGGCGAGGTCGAAGCTGACGTCCAGGCCATTGCCAAGGAGAAGGCTGCCAAGCTGGCGGAATTCATGGCCGAAGCACTCGAAATCGAGCTCAAGAAATATGACGAACCGTTGCGCAGCCAGTTGGGCGAGGCCTATCAATTGCCGGACGGAAAACGGACCGACGAGCAAAAAGGGCTCTTGAAGAAATACCCTAGCGTGAATATCACACCGGGCAATTTGTATCAGTACATCGCCACTTCGCGCGACGAGCTCAAAAAGTTTGATACACGGATTGGCGAACTTCGCGCCAAGAAGCCGCCGGAGGAGTTCTTGCGTACGTTGGTCGAACCGGCGAACCACGTGCCCTCGACGATGTTGTTTCATCGGGGGGACTTTCGGCAACCGAAGCAAGCCGTCGTGCCTGCCGGACTGACGGTCGCTGCGCCCGCCGGCCAACGGGCCGAATTTCCACTCAATGATGCGGCGTTACCAACTACCGGTCGGCGACTGGCGTTTGCGAAATGGCTGACCGGCGGTCAGCACCCACTGGTTGCCCGCGTGTTGGTCAATCGGGTTTGGCTGCACCATTTCGGAATCGGGTTGGTGGCAACGCCCGCCGACTTCGGCACGCTGGGCACCCGTCCTACACACCCGGAACTGCTCGACTATCTCGCTGCCGAGTTCATGACACAGGGGTGGAGCCTGAAACAACTGCATCGACTCATCATGCGATCAACCGTGTTTCGCCAATCGAGCAACGTGCACGATGCGTCGTTGCCGGTCACGGCATACGCCTCGAAGCCCTTGATTCGCCTCGAAGCGGAAACGATTCGAGACCGCGTATTGGCGGTCTCGGGCACACTTGAGACGACTCTGTTCGGGCCGCCCGTCGCCATTAAGGAAGACGACGCCGGCCAGGTGATTGTTGACAGCCAGACGCGGCGGAGCATCTACACACGCGTGCGGCGCAGCCAGCCGGTTTCGCTGATGCAAGCATTTGATGCACCGGTGATGGAAACGAATTGCGAGGTTCGTTCCGTATCGACGGTTGCAACACAGTCGTTGATGCTGTTGAACAGCGACTTTGTCTTGACGCACGCGACGAACCTGGCCAACCGCGCCGAACGCGAAGCGGTTCCGTTGTCGCAACAGGGGCTGGCGACGTTGCCAGAGCTTCCGCCTGCCCTGGCGAGCATGTGGCAATTTGGTTACGGACAGTTCGATCCTGCGGCAAGTCAGACCAGCTTCACCGCGCTGCCCCATTGGACCGGCAGCGCCTGGCAGGGTGGGCCAACTTTGCCTGATCCGAACGTCGGTTGGGCGATCCTGCATGCCGGCGGCGGGCACGCGGGAAGTGCCGCAGAGACGAGCCCGATTCGCCGTTGGATCGCCCCGAGAGACGGAGTTGTGCAGATTTCCGGCACGCTGAAGCACCCCAGCGAGAACGGTAACGGCGTCCGCGGGTTCGTCGTGACGCAGCGAGCCGGAGTGGTCTTCGAAGAAACTGCCGTGCATGCGGAGATCCCAACGACGCTCGACGGCCTGCACGTTCAACAAGGGGATGCGATCGACTTTATCGTCGACTCCAACGGCAATGTTACCAGTGACAGTTTTATGTGGCCCGTCACGGTTGTTCTCAAGGCACCCGGCACGGCCCCGCTGGAGTCCTCCAGCGTCGAGGGGTTCCATGGTCCCCTGGTAACCAGCGAAACGGTGGTGGCGCAAATTATCCGTGCCTGGCAGATCGCGTTGGGCCGCGGGCCGACCCCGGCCGAATTACGGGACGCCGCGAATTTCGCGGCTGGACAGATGGCCTATTTGCAGAACAACCCCAGCCACTTGCCGAAGGAGACGACGGCCGCCAAGCAAGCCCTCACTAACGTCTGCCAAACGTTGCTGATCTGCAACGAGTTTCTCTACAGCGATTAATGCTATCCGTCGCGCGTTGGGCAGCGCGACTTCGGCGCCACCAGCCGCTCCCGCATGAACGATTTGGCACGCCTTGCGACTTGGGGCCAAGCCGTCACGAAGGTTTGCACCGCGGTTGAAACCGGTACCGTCGTCATTGACTGCCGGTCATTCGCCGCTGTTGGTGATCAACTGAATAGGTCCATGACTGGCTCGCCTTTGCTGGCACGCACCGGCCGGCTTGCCGCGTCATAAATGGGTGACTCGGGCGCCAGTCCGAAGGCGTGCAGGATCGTGGCACCAAGGTCTTCGGGTCGGACAGGCGAATCCTTGACATAGGCTGCCTGCCGATCACTGGCGCCATGAATCTGCCCGCCTTGGATACCACCGCCTGCCAGGACCGTAGAATAGCAAGGTGCCCAATGGTCGCGCCCGGCGTTCTTGTTCATTTTCGGCGTCCGTCCAAACTCGCCGGCAACCACAATCAAGGTCTCGTCCAGGAGGCCCCGCTGTGCCATGTCTTCTAACAGCGCAGAGAACGCCCGATCGAATGCCGGACAGCAATAGGGAGCGGTCAACATATCAATGCCCTTGTTGAATCCGCCACACACCGGCTTGTCGCTACCGTGATTGTCCCACAAATTAAATTGGCAGCCGTCGGCCCCATAGTACGTCCAAAAGACGTTCACCGTTCGCACTCCGGCTTCAACTAAGCGGCGAGCCAGGAGGAAACTTTGTCCGTACTCATTGCGCCCGTAGCGATCACGCAGGCGGTCCGGTTCATGGTTCAATTCAAACGCTCGACTGCTGCCTTCGGAAGCCAGCATCGCATATGCCTTGCGGTAGTACTCCTGAAGGTTCGTCACGGTGCGTGAATCCAGCGAGGCCTGATGATTCAGTTCGTGCAACAGTGAGCGCCGCTGTGCCAGTCTGGCTGGGTCCAGGCCCCTGCTTAATTTCAATGCGGGCGGATGAAATTTCTTGTCGGCCAATGAATCACGCTTCTCTGCGTCCAGCAGAAAAGGGTCACGAGCGGGCCCGAGAAAGCCGCCCGACTGCCCTTTGTAGAATCTTGCTCCGGTGGTAAACGGGCGCGGCACGGTGACCCATTCGGGAAGATCCCCGTTCTGCCCCAGCAATTCCCGTAGGATTGCGCCGAGGCCCGGATGGTCAGTACGCGCTGGGGGAAACGCCATCGGACTGGGCGGACTCGAGTCGGCCAACAGCGTGTAGAGAATTCCGATATCGTGGACGTTCGATTCGTGGGTCATCGAGCGAATGATGGCCAACTTATCGGCGTGCCTCGAAACGAGCGGCAGGAGTTCACCAACTCGCATGCCGGGGACCTGTGTGTCCAGTGTGCCGAACGGCCCTCGAATCTCTTGTGGCGCGTCGGGCTTCGGGTCCCACATCTCCAGTTGCGAAGGACCACCACACAGAAATATGAAAATACAGTTCTTGGCGGTTGCCGTGCTCTGGACCGGCGCGCCATAACAACCCGCGTCCGGCAGGAAGGGAGAACTCAGCATCCCCAGGCTGCCAAGTTTCATCAAGTCGCGTCGGTTC
Organism: bacterium; assembly: GCA_030432015.1. Taxonomy (GTDB): domain Bacteria; phylum Planctomycetota; class Planctomycetia; order Pirellulales; family Pirellulaceae; genus ARS98. The sequence continues at coordinate 7,428 of JAUIHJ010000092.1, read as the reverse complement.
AATCGCTGTCCGCCAACGTTGCGGTTTGGCGTTAGGGAGATCACGCGGGGCTCCTGAGTTGGCGGGCTTGCGCCATGATTTCCTGCGCTGGCCCAAGCCGGCGAAATCAGGCAAGTACGTCTGCCCCAGTTTATCCGCAGCTGCGCGGTGTGGTCCAGCAAAATGTCAAGGCGCGGAGTGAGTCCGCCCAGTAACGTTGGTAGGCGCGGCTCCCGCCGAACAGCGCACTTACATCGGATTAGCGCCGATTGTGCCGACCAGGGAAGCGACGTATTGATCCGATCGGGCAGCCGCCAACTGCGATTCGGCGTAGCTGCGTCGCGAGGCCAGATCCAGTCGCGCGGCGATATCGCCACGTCCCGAATTCGCTAAATAGTTGGCCAAGTAGTCGAGATGGCGTTGCCACAGATCAATATCGCGTGTCTGCTTGGTGAGCAATCGCTGGCGATACCAATCGCTCGACAGGAGATAATCACGAGTGAACATATTCCGCAATCGTTCGTCCGAAATCGTTAGTCCTTGGTATTCCCCTTTGGCCATGATGTGGATCAGGGCCTGCAGCGGCGGGCAGGCTTCATTGACCGTGCCGTCCTCGAGATAGGCCTGTGCGACCTGTTGATGGGCTTCGGTGACGTACTTGATTCCATCGGCGAACGCGTCAAGATCCTGTTTCTCGGGGCGGAGCAGGGACTCGTTAAAGACCTTGGTCGGGTTGTCAAAGACGCGGCCGAAGAAGCGTCGTACAAACCTCTGGTTGATCCGATATCCCAGGCGACTGCCCAAAATCATTTCGCCCTGATGTTCAAAGTCATCGACGCGTTCCAAGAGTTTCTGTTGGATCAAGTAATTCGGATCGCGTTCTTCTGCGGAGAGGCGGCACCAAATTTCAGGGACTAACAGGCTGATATCGTGGTCGACCTGCATGTTGGGGCCAATGAATCCGGCTGCCGACGAAAATCCGCCCAGACCTGTCAGGATGAAGCTGACCAGCGCATTGTTAAGGTCGGCGGCATAGCGCAGCGCGTTGAAGGGCCCCTTGGTCAGCGCCCCTTCGCTGCCGAAGCCGGTCGTCGAGGGACTCTTGCCCGTGAGCGAGCAAATGAAATCCATGAATAGTTCGGGAAGTTCCTGGTAGTGGATCGGATTGTAGACCGCCAGGCCGCGAATCTTGTTGTCGCGATCAGCCGCGTTGTTGCGGCGACCAAACAGGACCGCGTTGACCGGTGTGTGCAGCGGTTGGGCCGCCGAGATTCCACGCCACAGCCGCATGCCGCGTCGCGCCACGTAGCGATCGAGAGGTCGGACCAGATCGGGGCGATTCTGGAGGTAGCGCGGATTCTTCGAGAAGCGGCCGTCGATGTCGCGGGGAATCGCCGAGCAAACTACGTACTCGTCCGCGGCGGTCTCGAAGGATCGCAATAGTTCCTGCATCGGCGGACTGAAGGCGTCGAAGTCCACCACGTACTTGGTCATCTGATCGACATCGCCGCGAGACAGCGGTTCGTAGTTGGAAAGGAAATTGTCCGGCCGGGTGAGGTCGGCTTCCGTCTGTTTGTCGAGGCCACGATGGATTGCATCATCGGGGCGTTGGAAGAGACGATATTCACAGTTCTCGACGAACTTCACACTCGAGCCTTCGTCAAATTCATCCACTGGCAACCGGTCAAGCTGCGCAGCGGGAACGACCACCGATGCGCTGATGTCATCTTCGGTCTGGATCTTCAGCGCCGCGGCAAAATCCTGTCGTACCTTGAATGTTCGCCACGACTGCCGGCTCTGTAAGCCAACCCGCAAGTACGTGCCGACCAGGGCGCGATTACCGAACTTCAGTTCGTGCCCCGGCTCGCCGTTGACGATGTCGACGTTGAAATAATCGCGCCAGCTTTGACCCCATTCGGGACGTTGGAATCGTTTGATGATGAGCACGATCGCGTAGATGTGGTTGGGAATCGACGCCAACCACTGGTTGTATTCGTCGGTGTAATCTGGCGAGGGCGACAGTAGCTTGATGACGCTCCCGAGCGACCGTTGTGACGAAAGGATCGGGCGGGTGGGCTGCGCTTCGTAGTCCGGATCGATACTCGAATTTTGACTCCAGCGACTCGAATAATCCTTCGCGAAGATCTCTTCAACCTGAACGAGATCATCTTCCAAGTTGGAGACAAAAATCGGGCCATACAGCATATAGTCAACGAGGGACTTGCTGATTTCGCTTTTTCCGCCGCCCGACACGGTGCACGGTTTGTGGCAGAATACGCCTTCCCCGACCGTCCCGATCAATCGCCACGAGGGCGCTGCGGGGTGCTTCTCCAGCCGCAACTTGTAACCCGATGGCGCCATATAGACCTGCCCCGGCAGGAGCGGAATTGATTGAGGCTGACCCTTCTGATCCCATTCGATCTTCTGTCGTTGGACACTCGCGAGGGCGTTCTCAGGGATATAAATCAACTCGGGAAAGCGGCGGTCGACGGCATACCCTTCGGCCTGAACGTCGATGTCGTGACCGTAGTCGTGAACAACGTCGGCAAACGTCCGATTGTTGTAACGTTTGCTGTTGACCTGGAATTCTTCACCCAGATTGAAGGTGGGGAAGGCGATCGCTCCGCCGGCGTGCTCTTCCTCGACGTTTCCATACAGGTTGGCGGCAAAACTGATCTGCGTCTTGACTTCCTTCTTGCAGTACCCGAAATAGTTGTCCGCGATCAACGTCACGATCACGCCTTCGGCGGTGCGGCAGGTCAGTTTGAAGGCGCTGCCGTTGTTGTACCGTTCGGATTTGTCCGTCCAGCACATGCCTTGCCGCCGCTGCCGCTCCGTGGCGTCATCCACATGCGGCAGGCCGACTTCGTATTTGGTGACATGGGTCAGGTGCGGCGCAAGAATGACACAGCCTGTATGCCCGGTCCAATGTTCTACGTCGAGTCCGGCATCGTTTTCCGGCAAGAACGGGTCTCCCGCGTTCCCGAAGATCGATTCGACAAAGTCCAGGTTCGCGACGAAACTGCCGGGCGCGAAGAAACGCACCTCCATCGTCTTACGCTTCGTTACGCCAGGCACTTCTGGACAGACGAGGGGCCGGATCAACAGCGACGTGAGGGCCCGCGCCTGCTCTGTCTTGTTTGCTGTGAAGGGCAGCAATTGCATCTCGCCGGGAGGTGCAACGGCCCGCCGAAACAACTCGGCAAAGACGCGCCTGGGAACCCCGAACTTGTCTCCTGCCATCGGCAGGCCATCTTCGCAAACGTGAAACGTTCCGGTCGTCGTGCGCCGATCATTGATCGGATTGTGCAGCACACCATTCTTCACACGATAGGAGGTGAGGAGCTCATTGCGGAAGGTCGAGCCGTCCACCGGCAGCGATAACTCGCGCGCGATCCCATGGCGATCCAAGACAAATGTCTGGTCGGGGAGCCGCAGCGCGAAGTCGAGATTAAGATCGGCGAAATGACGCTGTAGGAACGACTCGATCCGCGTGTCGGCGGGGCAGCGTCCCGGCCGGAGTTGCCGCGCCATTTCGCGATGGCGATCCAGCAGGCCTCGGGCCAGTCGCACGAATTCGGCTTCGTCTTCCTCCAAGACACCGGGCCAGCCGTTGCCGACCAATTGAAGGTTGATGTATCGAAGGAGACGATCTCGTTCGCCTGGCTCGTGGTGCGACACGAATCCCAAAGAATGTTTCAGGTCCATAACTCTCACTTTGCCACAATTTCAACAAGAACCCGCCTCAGGTTTCGCAGCTTGTCAGGCGACCTCGAAGTTGTCAATTGGTCGATCTGATTGGAGCGTCGATCTGTGGGAAGCCACGTGTCTGCGTGTCCCAAATCGAGCGGCGACCCGGGTTACGCAGCGTCAATCCCAACGCGGCACGCGCGGAGCATCAGAATTCAAGCTGGGGGAGCAACCGGCAAAACTGCAACTTGGTGCATGAGCCTGTGAGCCGGCGCCGTTTTTGAGCGCCGCAGGCTCGGCACGGAAATGCCTGGGGGTGCCAAGTCAGGGGACAGCTAACGGGGTGCCAGCGGCGGAGACGTCTGCTGAAGAAACGCCTCCAGTTCTGCGCGTGAGAGGATGTTGTCTCCATTGGTATCGGCACGCATCAGATGGGGCCGATGATTGGGGGGGATTTCGCTGGCTGACAATTGGCCATCACGATTGAAATCGAGATCCCGCAGGATACCAGCCGCATTGCGAGGTGGGGGAGGACGGGGCCGCCGCGGCGGGGGGCCTGGGCGTTGGGGGGATTGTGAAGGATTGCCCTGTGCTCCGTAGAGCGGGGACGTGTCCCCGCTGCCGGGCCCGTTACGCGCCGGTGCCGCGTTCGGAAGCGGCCGCTCGGGCTTCCCCGGACGGGGTCCGAGTTGGTCATGCTGAGACGTATTCGGCGCCTGTTCGCCAGTCGGCGAAGTCTCCGCCGGCTCGTCCGTTTGTTGCGGCTCGCTGCCCGATGTCGCGTCGGCCTGGCCTGTCGAATCGGCCGTCTCACTGGTCGTGATACGGTTTGGTTCTGCATCCTGCGGGTTGGTGGTGATTTGCTCTCGGGCGGCATTCACGTCGCTCCATTTTGACGCGATCACCAAGGCGACCAGCAAGAGGATCACCGCGGCGGGCGCCGCCATGGACCACATCAACCAGGAGGGCAGCGTTTCCGCGCGGCTTGATGCCAGGTAGCGAACTGGCGGACTGAGACGCGACGGGGGCGATGTATTTCCAAGCGACAGCCAATCATCCGCCTGCGCTGCCTGTTCGATTTTTGCCAGGACCTTGGGTATCTCTTCGCTCGCCCAGGATGCATAAGGGGCCGCGGGGGCTTCGGTACGGCGGGCGAGCCCTTCCAGGATCGGCAGTACGTCGGTGAATCTTGCCTCGCCCCACAATTCGCGAGCGCGGCGCGCCTGCTGATCGAGTTGCGTAACGATGCTCGAAGCCGCAGGCGCCGTGGTCGGCTTGTTTGCTGGCGTCTTATGTTTTCCCAGAAGGAAATCACGTAGCGCGTTTGCCATTTCGGATGCCGACACGAACCGGTCGCGCGGGTCCTTCGCCATAGCCCTGAGGCAAATCTCGTTTAATTCGGAATCAATATGATTGGCGAGCGACGTCAGTTCGGCGGGTTCGGATTCCAAGGCTTTGCGGACGACGGTGGCAACCGAGCCGTCAAAGGGAACCCGCCCGGTTAGCATCTGATACATGATCGCGCCCAGGCTGTAGATGTCGCTGGCCGGGCCGACCATGTCGAGGTCGCCACGAATCTGTTCCGGCGCCATGAAGGCAGGTGTTCCCAGCATTTCGCCCCATTGTGTCAGGTTGGCATTCGCATCGGCGACGCCGGCGAGCCCAAAGTCCATCACGACCGGTTCCTTATTGCGATCGATCATGATGTTGGCGGGCTTGAGATCGCGATGCACGATACCGGCCTTGTGGGCGGCGTCCAGGGCAGAAGCGGTCTTGGCGATCAGCCGCGCCACTTGCCGGTCCGGCAAGCCGACGTCCTCGACCAGGTAGTCGACCAGCGTCCCACCTTCAATGTAGGCCATCGTGAAGAAATGCACTCCACCTTGCTCGCCGACGTCGTAGACGGGACAAAGGTGCGGATGACGCAGGGTCGCCATCGTGCGTGCTTCGCGATAAAACCGGTGCAAATCGGCGCGGTCACCATCGTCAAGCTTCGGGACTTTGATGGCAACCTGCCGTTCGAGCTGCGTGTCACGTGCCAGGTAAACCGAGCCCATCGCCCCTTCGCCCAGCACACGCAAGATTTCATACCGACCAAAGGGAATCACGCCGCTGCCGGCGGACTTCAAGAGCAAACTCATTGGTGCGGCGGACGCGGCGGGCTCGCGCGTCGTGGCGAACTTGTCATCGACGTCCGACGGAGGGGTGGCGGTTTCGCCGTGGGAGGAAGGTTTCGAGTCCATGAAGAACGCCGCTCTGCGTCAGTATTGCAACATCAGCCAAGTTCCTATTCTAAACGAATCCATCGTCCCGCGGTTCCCGGATTCGACGGGGCCGCGAAAACTCGCGCCACAGGTCAGGAAAATGGGTGCCTTTCGCTGGAATTCAGATAGAATAAGCTGGCCGAACGCTGCGTGTTGTGAACGATCGCGGATGCCTTAATTCGGAGTTAGGTGTGGCGGACGCACTGATTTTACCGCTGGGAATCACGCTCGTTGGCTTGGTGGCCGTCAGGGTGGGGATTCAGTGTGTGACCGCACTTCGACAGCAGGCGCGGCAGCACGAACAGTCTCAGATGGTGCGCGAACTGCTGCGTCAGAGGATTGGTGAGGCCACCAAACGGCAACAACAAAACATGCTGGCTTGGAATGGCTATCGCAAATTCGTGATCGCCCGCAAGGTCGAGGAAGCGTGTGATATCTGTTCTTTTTATCTGGTTCCGCATGATCACAAACCGCTACCCCGTTTCCGGCCCGGGCAATACCTCACCTTTCGGCTGAACATCCCCGGTCGTGACAAGCCGACGGTTCGCTGCTACTCGATCTCCGCCGGTCCCCGCGCGGACCTGTATCGGGTCACCGTTAAGCGTGTGTGTCCGCCCCGCGATATGCCGAACGCTCCTCCGGGGTTGGTGTCGAGCTACTTCCACGAACAGCTGGACGAGGGTGACATCCTCGATGTGCAGGCACCACGCGGCCAATTTTTCCTGGAACCTGAGCAAGAACGACCGGCCGTGCTCATCGCTGGCGGCGTCGGTGTGACCCCGTTGCTCAGCATGGCCCAGACCATTGCCGAAACCGATTCCGGCCGGGAGATTCTCTTCTTCTACGGGGTCCGTAACGGAAACGACCATGCCTTCAAGGAGGAACTCGAACAGCTCACCCAAGGACATGCCAATATCCGCCTCGTCGTGGCCTATAGTCAGCCCACCCGCGACGATGCAGCCCGCGAAGGCGAGGCATTTCACCACGTAGGACGCGTTGATATCGAGTTGATTAAGGGGTATCTGCAGTCGACAAATTACGAGTTCTACATCTGCGGTCCCGCCGCGATGATGGAGACATTGAACCAGCAACTTGCCAAATGGGGCGTCGCGACACATGATATCAAAATGGAAGCGTTTGGTCCGGCAACCGTCAGCAAGGCGCTGTTAAAACCGGCCGCTTCGGATACCGGGACTGTGGCCGAGGCCACGTGTACGGTCACCTTTACCAGATCAGGCAAGACCTGTCGGTGGGACGCAGGTGCCGAAAACTTGCTCGATTTTGCCGCTGCCAACGGGATTCGGATCGATTCAGGCTGTCGGGCCGGCAATTGTGGCACCTGTGTGATTGCCATCAAGATGGGGCGGGTCGCTTACGCGACCGAACATGGTGCCGAACTTGAGGAGGGCACATGCCTGACCTGCATCGCCGCGCCCGACGGTGACCTTGAAATCGACGCTTGAGCGTCTTTGCCTCACGAAACATTATTGATGCC
>JAUIHJ010000091.1 GCA_030432015.1 bacterium | reverse complement strand
CGCGGAATGGAACCGGGGTGTGTTTGGGGTAGGAGCAGATGGTGCCAATCGAGACGAATTTCTCGACACCAGCGCGGCGGGCTTCTTCCATCAGGTGAATCGCCATCACGGCGTTCTCGTAGAAAAACCGGCCCGGGTTCTCGCGGTTCGCGCCGATTCCCCCCACGACGGCCGCGAGATGGAGGACCACGTCGGGTCGCACCTTACGGAGGAGGGTACTTACGACCGCGGCGTCACGAAGGTCAAATTCGGCACTGCGGGGAACGATGACATCCGCCGGCGAAAACTCATCGAGTTCACAGCAGACATACGTCCCCAGAAAGCCTGCGCCGCCGGTGACGAGCACCCGTTTCCCGTTGAGCAGACTCATGTCGGCTGATCCCTCAAGGGCGGACTCGTCGCGGCGGATGGTGTTGAAGGGCCAGTCTGCAGTTCCGGTGTCGGATCGATGACCTGACGGAGCATGCGTCGAAAACGATCGACACTGACAGGGCGATCAAACGATTTCATCGCGAGATTTCTTGCCCGCTTGCCGTAATCCTCCAGGTCGCCACACCACTCGGCGAACCACACCAGTGTTTCGGCGAGCTCCTCGGGCTGGTCCGGCTCCACATTCATGCCAACGCGTTCGTCACGCACAAGTTGCGCGAGTTCGCTTGACTCCGGAGCGACCGTCACCACCGGCGTACCGGATGCCAATGCGCCATAGAGCTTGCTTGGCATCAGATAGCGGCTTACGCGACGATCGACCGGTACGAGATGGAGGTCAGCCGCGCTGAGGCTCACACCCAGTCGCGCGAGCGGTTGGTAGTCGATGAACTGAACATTGGACAGGCTTCGCTCACGTGCCGCGTCCATGAGCTGCCGCTTGGCGGCCCCATCCCCAATAATGAGAAACACCATGTCCTTCCGCAACTGAAGTTGTTCCGCAGCAGCAAGGATGTTGTCCAGACCCTGGCATAAACCGAGATTGCCCGAATACATGACGATAAACTTGTCGTCCAGCCCAAGTTCTGCACGAAAAGCGTTGTTCGTCTTGTGCGGCTTAATCTGAGAAGCATCAAACCAGTTTGGGATCACATCGACCGAATCGGGCGGAACATCCGCATCGAGTACAACGTTGCGCATGTCCTCGCTAAGCACGACAACGCGGTCGGCAAAGCGGTACGCGGCGGAAAATCGGCGCTCCAGAAGTTGGGTCCACCAGTTGTCCGGCAGTTTCCCTATGGCGATCGCCAGATGGGGATAGATGTCTTGTAGATAGACAACGGACTTGCACCGGTAGCGACGCTTTAGCCACGCTCCCAGCAGGCACAGTAAGGGCGGATCTGACTCGACGACGACGACATCCGGACGCTCTGTCGTCAACGCTACCACGCTGGCCATCACGAGGTAGCTCAGCAGGTTAGCGGCACGGCCGATGAAGGATGCCTTGGAGAAGCGAGTGTGCCACACTCGGCGAATTGAAACTCCGTTGTGTTGGACGAGCCCATGGCGTCGAAACGCCATTTGCTGTGGGTTCTGATTGGGTTGACCTGCGATCACCGAGACCCGGAATTCGCTGGTCAGGTCTTCACACAACTGGGTCAACAGCTGTCCCGTTGCCTCGGCATCGGGATAGTACGATCGATTCAAGAACAGGATGCGTTTGGTGGTTGCCGCGGAGGACATCGAGGGCGAACTAGGTGCATCATGGCCAGCCGTTTTTCGCGAACACAAGTGACTGCGAAAGTAACGGCGGACTTAGGTTTGTCGGTTTCGAAGCGACGGTTCATGGCGGACCGTGCGAGGATGGTAGACGACATCGATCGCCCCTTTCGTTTCGCAGAGCGCATCGCCCGCCGTTCCAGGCGAGCCAAGGTACTCCATTTGGCAGTCGTCCAAGAGGACCGACGCTCCCTTTTGCATGAAGTTGACGGCGACGAGAAGTCGCGTTTCGTTATTGCGCTGGACGATCGTCCCTTCGAACCCAGCGAAACTCCCTGTCTTGATGCGTACGCGATCACCAGGTTGGAGGCGCGACTCGGGCGATAGTGGTTCACCCAAGTCGATTAGCCGCTGGATGTCGGCAAGATCGCGCGTCAGACGGAGTCCGTCGCCCACTTGTTGGCACTGCGAGACACAATTTGTGGCGAGTGCCGAATACCGGCTCTCCATATCACCATAGACAAACACGTAGTTAGCAAACAGCGGCGCGAAGACGCGTCGTATTCGACCCGATGGTGATCGGTGCCGCCGTTCAATCGTCGGGCAGCAGAATGCGGTGTTCAGGGCCTTCAGTTTGCGCATCAATTGCTTTTCTTGGCGCGAACGCGTGTACATGGCCCACCAGCGTGGCGACGCGTCGTGGGAAGGCGAACCGGCTGCTTGTGCAAGTTCTTCCAGCGCTTGCGCCAGTACGTGGTTGGGAAATAGGCTCGGTTCTTTTGCAAGGATTGGCATGTTGCGTGATTGTTTCGTTGTCTATTTGCCAGCACGGGAGGATCGTGGGAAGGATTGCCAACGCGAATCGTGGGTGCCTCGGTGTTGCAGACCCGACATCCCACAACGGATGACGTCGGCCCAACACGGTCGCGCCCGTCGCGTGGCGCGCACTCCGTCCTCTTGGGTGGCATCCCTTGACGCGCGCTGCGGAAATTGTGATCGATCAATGTCTGAAGGCTGGCCTACCGAGGTAGGGCTACCAAAATCCAGAGTAATTTGGGGATTCCCAATTGGAACCCTCAATCAGAAACTCTCTCGTCACGATCTGGCGCTTCCGCCCGGCATTGATTGGCGGAATGATTGGCGAAAGGCACAGCCGAACGGCTGGCGCCTTGCTCCGAGGGAGCGTGGCTGAGTTCATCACGCATTACGATCGAGTCAGCCATCAGAATCAGTCGGTTCGGGCGCATCGAGCAAATTGACGATGCCGGCGACTTCCCTGGCTTGCTGCACCCCCTGAGCCGCTCGAAATGGAACGCGGGAAGGCGGCGGCGTTGCATCCACAGAGAATTGATCGTCGGCATCGTCCAACAAGTCCCTCATGTGGGCTTCAAACCCTTCCAGACCGGCGATCACATCACCCAGCCAGGAACAGACACTGCCCGCTCTGGGGGTGCCGGCAATGCGGAGCCTGCCGACGGTGACGTTGCTGGCCACCAACGGAATGTCGGCTGTCAAAACATCACGTTCTTCCGTACGGCCCTGGCGCTGCCAGGTTGCATGGTACTCTTCGCCAATTGCGGGCAATGTTACATTCAGCTGTACCGTTGTTAGATCAAATCGTTCGGCAAAAATCGTCAGCGTCTTCCACAGCTCTTCCCATTCACGATCTCCTCGAATTCGCGTCGTTCGTTGAATCGGGTCGGTGCGATTCTTTTGGAAGGACGGGATCAGCGAGACTCCCAGTCCGTGGAGAGATCGAAAAAGCAGTAAGAACTCCTGGTGCCCAAAGATTCGAGTTGTGACCAGCACGGCACACGACGCGATGATGGCCGCAAACGCCATGGTTTCACTGTGCATGTAGACGCTCAATGTCGCCCCGCCGGCCGTGAGCGCGCACAGCAAACCAACAATCGCAACGGTCTTTCGTTTACTGAAACCGTGATCCAGCAGGGCGTGATGCAGGTGGCCACGGTCCGCGGTGTAAATACTGCGTCCGGTCAGCCGTCGCCTTAGAATTGCCATACAGACGTCGAAAATGGGAATCGCCCAGATCGCAGTGGGCGCAGCAAGCACGATCATCGCCGGTCCTTTGAGTGAACCGCGAATCGCAAGCGCGCCCAACACCAATCCGGTTACCATGCTCCCGGCGTCACCGAGAAAAATGCTCGCCGGCGGACTGTTGTAGAACAAGAATCCGGTCAGCGAGCCAGCCACCGCCAACGCAAGAAACGCTTCGACGGGGTGACCTGAAAGCATCGCCAAGACTGAGATTGCGCTGCTGACAACTATCCCGACGCTCGTCGCCAAGCCATCGAGTCCATCCAGAAAGTTAAGCGAGTTGATCGCGCCAAGCAAAAAGAAGAGCGTAAACGGAACCGCGAGCAATCCCAATTCGATGTTGAAACCGAAGACCTGCACGCTGTTGATGATCAGCCCGGAGGCGGTCACAATTCCGGCAGAAAGCACTTGACCAGCGAGTTTCTGACGACCTCGAAGTCCGTATCGATCGTCGACGAGTCCGACAACGCAGATCATTGTTGCCGCAGCCATCAAGCTGGCAAAAAAAGCCGCATTCGCAGCGATTTGAGCCCGTTGCGAATCGGAAAACGTGAGCACCACAAGCACGGCGACATGAAACGCCAGGAGCACGGCAGCACCGCCGCCCAGTGGAGTTGGCCGGTCGTGGAGTTTGCGATGGCCGTCCGGGTGATCGACAAGCTGCCATCGCCTTGCCAATGACCTGACGATAGGTGTCAGGCAGAGGCTAGCCACCATGGCGGTCACGAAAGTGGCGAAGAGTAATCGCATGCGTTAGTCGGTTACGGACGTCATTCGACGAAAAAGCGAATCCATGGAGCCCGTTTCCCGGCTAGGACCTTAAGAACGAGCCCCAGCTTGCGGGTAAGGGGCGTGGAATATCGAGCGGCAGTCCTTCGAGAACTGCCATGCCGTTGGTGCTGCAAATTCGATCGGCGACGCCCCAGCCGGACCAATGTGCGAGCCGCTGGTATGCGCTGAAAATGCCAGGCGGGCGGTTTGTCGGCGAGTGTCCGTCAGAGCCGATCAAGTGCACGACGCCGCGCTTCACCCAAGCCTTGAGGGCAGCTGTCAGCAGCAGGTCACGGCGCTGAGTGATACTGCGAGCGGAGACTTGCACGAGACAGCCGCGGATGATCAGTTCGTCAATGGTGCTGTGACTGCGCAGCAACTCGGGGTGCCGCTCGGGGTGAGCCAGGATCGGTCTGACTCCCAGCGTGACCAGGTTCGTGACAAAATCTCGCAAATCCAGATAAAGCCCCGTCGGTAACTCGATCAGCACGTAACAACCTTGATCCGAGACGGTGACGAGCCTGCCCGCTCGCAAGTCAGCTTCTGTATCCGGTCCCACCATGACTTCGGCGGTGGGATAGACCGCGAGAGGGATCCCGTGGTCGTGCAGACGACGGCGCAGCTCTCGAGTGGCGTGATGGATCGCGTTGGGTGTGGCGTCGGGCCAACTGGGATTCTGGTGCGAGGTTGCCGCGATGGCTCGTGTCCCGTCGTCCCAGGCCTTCTGACACATTTCAATCGCCTGCGCCCAAGTCGCCGGACCGTCATCCAGCCCGGGCAGCAAGTGGCAGTGAATATCAACAAGCGGAATCAATCTTCACCGCGTACTTGTCGCATTGTTGGCCAACGTGGATTCCCTGAATTCGCGATCTCGATCAACGAGGTCGGTCTTCGTCCCTGGTGGCGATGCCTGCGTTGTGCGTCTCAGACGCATCATTGGCGTCGTCGACGTAGTAGCTTTGGTCGTCCGACTCGCGGTATCCGTTCGCATCGCCGTAGCGACCACCATAACCGTTGTACTTGCCGCCATAGCCGTAACCATTCTTACTGTTGCCGTAGCCGCCATACTTGGTGCTGGCACCGACGCCGTTTACGACCACACCGAGGACATTTGCCCCAACTTCTGCAAGCGACTCCAGCGTTCGGTGACCGGAGTGCCTCGCATTCTTTGTGAGCCGCAAGACCAACAGGACGCCATCGACCCGGGGCGCGACGTTCAGGGGATCGGTGACCGCCAAGACCGGGGGTGTATCGACGATCACAAGCTCGTATTGGGCGCGCAGCACGTCGAGCAGTTCTTCGAAGCGGCGCGAGGTAAGCAACTCGGACGGATTCTCGGGCCGTTTACCGCAAGTTAACAAGCTAAGGTGCTCGATCTCGGTCGCCTGTATGGCATCCTGAATTTCGACCGTTCCTTCAATGACGGCACTCATGCCGACCTTGTTTTCCACGCCAAATACGGCATGGCAGCGGGGCCGCCGAAAGTCTGCGTCGATTAATAAGACGCTCTTGCCTGAGTGCGCGATGGACACCGCCAAATTTGCTGCCAAGGTCGTTTTCCCATCCCCAGGATTCGGGCTGGTGACTTGAATTACCTGGTGGCCACCGCCACGTATGCTGAAGTAGATCGCCGTCCGCACCGCCCGATAAGCCTCCGCAACGCGCCCCCTGGGGACATGCACGGCACACACCTCCGGTGTGATCTGACTGTCGTTCACCTCCACTTCCTGAGCTTTCTTACCCGTGGTCGGAATCAATGGAATGTGGCCTACGACCGAGACGCCCAGGTCATCGCGGATTTCTTCGGGGCTGCGAAAGCGTCGATCCGCTGAATTCACGACGAACGCCAACCCCAGCCCACACATGAATGCCAGAATGCCGGACGTCAGCATGGTCGATTTGAAATCAGGTTTCGTCTGCGCCGCTGGGCCAGGGCTGTGGATCGACTCGACATCCGCGCCGCCGCGAGCTTTGACCAAGTTGATCTCTTCGAGGCGCTTGAGCACGACGTCGAACAGTCGCGATTTTCGGTCGATCTCCGACCGAAATGTTTCCTCGGCCAAAAGGTGCTTCAATTGCTCTTTTGCGCTTGCGCTTTCGATGCGAAATCGTTCGTCCATTTCGGAAACAAGCTGATCATTCATCTTGATCCTCTCGCGCAGTGAGTCGAGATAGACCTGATAGTACTCCTCTGTTCCCATCATGGGCTCCGCCGCCCGTGCCGACTGTTTCACGGCATCCCCGGCAAGATATTGCCGTGTCAATTCGATGCGTTTGCGGACCGCCAGCACCTTGGGATGGTCGACACCGTGGTTCTCCAGTAGTAATTGTTCCTCGAGCAATAGGGGGAACAGTTCGGATTTGCGTTGCTGATTCGGGTCGGTTGATGGGTAGGCACTGTCCGCGAGTGCACCGAATCTCGCCTGATGCCCCACGATCAGGTTCAGCGCCTCGCGGCTTCTACCTTGCTCCAAAGCCGTGGTCAGCGCGTCGATCTGCGCCCGAAGTTTCGAGTTGTCCAGCAGCGCCTCAGAACGAACCTGCTCGATCTGCTGGAGTCGCATTTCATGAATGCTTTGCGCAGTCTCGCCGGTGACCATGAGCGGCGACGCGTTGCGAGCGTCACGATACAGTTTTTCCGTGGCGCTGATTTGCGATTCAAGCTGGTTCTTTGCTTGTTCGATCAGCTCAATGGTGTCGTGGCTGGCCTTGTTGTACATTTCGTCAAGGAACTCGCGATATGCAGACACGACGGCCTCAAGAACGATCGGGCATTCATTGCGATTCGTGCTGCCGAACGAGAGTCGCAGAATGGCGCCGGAGTTCGTGCCATCCCCGGACACCGACAGCCCTCCCATCACGGCGGCCTCGCTGATGGGAGTCCTGCCATTGGCGGCGAAGGGACCATCATTGAGCTTTTCAACCGCCAACTGCACAACGCGTTGACTTCGCAGAAGCGCAATGTGGATCGCTGCAGAAGAGGTCGACATCTCGACGCCTTCGATCGGAAGTTTTGCGCGTTCCTCGACAATCAGTATCTCGGTCGTAGAGCGGTAGCTGGGTTCTTGTTGGAGAAAATAGAGATAACCGATTCCCAGGCCAGTCATCACTGCGAACAGGACCAACCCCTTTCTCCGCCAAGCGAACGCAAGAAACTCCCATGTGCTTTCGGGGGTAGGCTGAAGCGTGAACTCAACCGGTTGTGTTGTTGCTTTCATTTCACGTTGCGACCCTGATACAGAGTCGAGTCTCACATTTTTCATTGCAAACTGTTTACCGTTCTCTTGGTCCGAGTCGGCGCGCACTCCGTTCCTTTGGGTGGCAGGCACCCCAGAACGCATTAGCCTGGACGATCGCGGTCCTAACGAGAAGCTAGACGCGCACGTACCAGCTCGCGCAACAGCCTGTCGTAACGCTGATTATCAGGGTCCATCCGTCCACAAATCGTGGCATGCTCCCATGCCAAATCCAACTCGTCTTGTTGGCGCAAGAGCGATGCAAGTTCGTACCGCCATTCTGCCACGTCCGGTCGTTTTTCGACGGCGCGCGACAGACGGCTGATCGCCTGTTGATGTCGCCCTTGAAGTGCAAATATGGTCGCTTCGAGTTGCAATCGCTCGGTCTCAGGCATTGGCTCCACCGCAGCCAACGTCGCCGCCCGATCCAGCAATGCGCTGTAAAGGTGAGCGCTATCGTGATTGGAGAAGTGCTCGCGGGCAAGCTGCACCATCAGGAAAGGCGAGGCTGGGAGTGCATCGTTGACAAGCAACTCCGCATCGATCCCCTCAGACGCGAGTCGTAAGATGTCCGCAATTTTGCCTGGTTCCAACTCCGCGCTGCGACGCAGGTCAGCCAGTCCACTTGCCGTCCGTCCCGCCTGCAACTCGACGAGCCCGCATTCCCGCAATAACTCGAAATTGCCCCCCGCAATTCCGCGGGCCCGCTCGACCAGCACAACGTCAATATCGGTCGACGACACAACCGGCGCAATTTCCGCCAGCAAGAGGTATGCGTCCGGCAGCAAAGGGCAACCACGGATGGCCTTCAGCAAGTGGCTTGAGGCATGCTTGAGATCCGTTCGCACAGCCTCAGAACGGCGTAGGTTTTCCAACTCGATTGATCGACCCATTCTCTGGAAACGCTGGACCGAAGCGTGCAGCGCGATGGGTGAGGTCAGCGACCATAACTGGTCGTCCGCTTGTTCCGGCGAAACATCCCGCCGGAGGACATGATATGCCTGTAGCCGATAACGCTGAACTAACTGCCTTGCCAGTGCCAGATGCGCTTCGGCATCGTCAGGTCGACTGTGGATTGCATTGCCCAATTGGCGCACGTGCTGAGCTGATGCAATCGCCGACATGTCAGCGTCCACAACCTGAATGTGGCTTGCCCGCACGGCGGACTCTGCAGCACACGCCCTGCGGATTTCCACCAAGCTGAACAGTGAAGCGCAAAACAAGATGGCCGCCAGACCGGGTAGAAAAATCGGCCGAGAGAAAGTAGCAAGCGAAGGCACGCCGGTGTGAACTCTGCCGTCGACCGCGGAAGACGGCTTCAGGCGAGCGGCGTGTCCAACGACACTGCCACAAATCAAGGCAAAGAGTGACATGTTCGCGGGGAGATACAGCCCGAAATCAAAGAAAGCATGTATCGATTGGCTGACCAGCGCAAAAGTACCAACGATGCCGCACAGGTAGCTCGCCGAACCTCGACGCTCCTGCAGCAAACGGCGACACGCCATGGCCACCAGTGTGATGGTGGCCAGCAGCAATCCGACGCCAACGATGCCCCCTTCGACAAATGCTTCGAGGTATTGGTTTTCGGCATGAAAAAACCACACGCGTTCGGCCGATTGAACATAAGGCCGATAGGCATATCGGTAGGTCCCCAGACCGCTGCCGACGAAAAGATAGTCGCTGCCCGCGCTCAGGCCGTCGCGCCAATGTGCCAGCCTCGCATCGTTAAGGGAAACCGTTCCAAGGTTGAGCGATTGCCAGCGGCGTCCAATCGACTCCGTTTGCCCCAGCCATTGAACGAGCGAAAAACTGGCGACGAGAATCAGCAGACTGCCCCAGACCAAACTTCGACTTTGTCGCGCCTGAGCCAACCTCGTTAAGACGAAACCAGCTGCTAATGCCAACGCAATCCAGCCGCCGCGCGATTGAGCACACAGGATCCCCGCGAGAATGACGACAATCGCCATGACTGACGATAGTTTCGCGCCGTCAAGACGACCAATCCCACGAATGCCTGCCTGCCATGCTCCGAGGAGACGCCGGGAAACGTGCAGCCAGGGTCGGGCGGCGAGCAACGGTCGGGCGCGGGATGGTCGAACGGAATGATTGCTCCAACAACTCAGTGCAACGCCGATTGCCGCCGCGAGACAAAGATTCAAGTAACCGGAAGCGTTATTGCGGTTTACAAATGCGGCAAAGGGTTGACCACCTGTACCCAGGGCGACTTGTCCATAGAGCCGCCCGCTCCAGGCAAGTTGCTGTGCGATTCCAAAAAATGCAAACAAGGCCCCATTGGCAGCGACGACCCCCCAAAGCAACTTCTGAGAGGCGGCGCCGCTAAATAGTTGAGCACCCAGGAAGAACATGGCAATCGCCAAGACGAGAAAGGCGAGATCGTGGCGCGATGACGCGGGATAGATGCTGGCAGTCCATCGCTCGGGTACCGCAAAGTCTCCGACGCTCTGACGGAACTGCAACTCCGCGTCGCGAGACGGTGCCGAGATGTTGGGCGCCCACCCATTCCACGCTGCTGCAGCACGAGGGGAAATATCGGCCAGAACTGCTGGGCTCAAAGGAATCAACTGAAAGACACCCAGGCACGACGCAAGGAGCAGCGGGAAAATCGCAGGTGGAAGTGGCCGGTTACGATTCCGATCGCTCAGCACCCAGGTCGCGAGACTCGCGAGAACCGCGACCGCCAGGAAAATCTGCGCCCACGGATGAACTCCGCCAAAGAGCCATGGAAGAACCGCAAGCGGTAAGAGCAGGATGAACCTGCACGAGGCGCGCATCGTTTTCACCTTGCAACGCTGATTGAACGCGGGTCAGTGTGCGCATCCAATCAGAATGACTGGACTTAAGTGTCACTCGAGATGCGCAAGACCGGGCAGGCAATGTCTACGGATCAGTTAACCGGTGAAGGCGCGGTCCATGCCAGTAACGCGGAATCGCGTCGATCCTCAGGTCGATAAGGTCCATGGGGCCCTCAATATAGTTAATGAAACTGCCATGTAAACACTTTCATTTTAAATCTCTCCCGATCAGATCGCGCTGCCCGGCCTTCCGAGGTGATGGGCGCCAAGGACTTACGGCGTTTTCCAAGTGCGAAGTTTCCCGTCGCTGTGCCCGCTCGCGCGGAACGTACGCGGCGCCGGATCGCGCCCACTTCCACCTCAACATCCGATTTCCCCATTGCCGCAACGGCGGGCTTTCACGGTTCTCGGTGAAGATGTTCCCTCACTTCGGGTGTGTTGAAGATGCGCCGCTTGCGGAATTGAATCCCGAAACGTCAGCGAGGGATGCAGTCGTGCTGATCTCGATTTCTCGTCGCTAAAGCATCGCTGACCCGATTGGAGGTTCCGGCTTTGCAAATGCCGACGGCATGTGAGGTTGCAGTCTGGGGTGGGATCTTCTGGGATTTGTGGTCTGGCGGCACCAGAGCCGCCGCGCGACTAATTGGCGCAACGTAAGACTGGTGCATCGTGTTGCAAGATCGCCACCGCTTGCCTGGAACGCGAGTTCTTGAGAACGCCCCCGATGTCATTCAAGCGGCCGACGGCTTGATGCCGTTCTTGAAACGGCGGAATTCCTCCGCCTGTCCGCCTTAGCGACTGAGCCCGACGCGACGTCGGGCGAGCAGGCAGGCGTCTCCGGCGACTTCAAAGTCCGCACAGTTCTTCGGACGGGTGGCATAGTGGCGACAACGATACGGAGTCGTCGCCCCGCCATCGCCATCCAACGCCACGCAAATGCCGCCAGGACGGGGAACAAACGTCTCGCCGTCTTGCAGTTGTACAAGCTCCGGGTGCAACTGCCGAAATGGGTCGCGGGCAGAGACCGTCAACTGATCGAATCCCTGGCGGCAGCAGGCGCCGCAGTCAGCACAGTCTTCGGCGGTCAGCCTTTGCTCCCAACGTTCACACGCCTGTTCATCCGGCGAAACGAGGGGCGCACTCTTGCCCGGTTCCTTGTGCTGACGACACCGCAAGCCCGATTTTCCGGAAACGGCCCACGCACACGACCCACAATGCAAATCATCAGAGCTAGATACGAGCGAACCCAAGCGGTGACGGGGCCGCGTCAGGCTCCAGAGCGAAGACGGCTGAGACAGACCACGAACGGCATCAGCGATCGCCGCGGTGGCCGACAGGCTGCGCGTCAACACCGCGTCAAACGGTGGCAACTGCGCCCGATGAAATCCGGCTTGAGCAATTACGATCGCCGGATCTTCACCATCTCTGAGGGGATCCTCCGGCAGCGCATCCCAATAAGGTCGCCAACAGGTGGTTACCGCCATGAAGGCTCGCAATCCGAAGGGATCCGCGAGCGCCGCCTGCACTCGATGGCACGCGTGTTCGTACACCAAATCGCGAGCGTCGGTATTGCAAAGTCCCCAGTCAGGCAAGTGCTTGCCGCGGCTGCCCGCCACCAGCCAGTGGCAGATTTCATGAAAAATCATCTGGGCCAAGGAGTCGTCGGCATCGAAGTAGGCAGCCTCCGCGATCGTGAGCGTCCCGTTTCCATCGTAGGAAGCGAACACGTCCGCCGAGCGGTCGATCACGAGCCCCAAGTCCGTGGCAGCACGAAGCCAAATCAAATCGAGGGGGTCTTCGTAGCGGTGTACAACAGGACGCTTGGGCATAGAAAGTCGATTCGTACCGACGAGTTTGCAGGCCACGTATTGCGCTGCATCGGCTCGTCGCGCAACCATGAGTGATAGAATGTGGTCAACTGAGCTGCGGATATGTGAGCAGCCCCTATGCCGGAAATTGTATCGTTGTGAACCGAACCTAGGAAGGTTCTCGCCATTGATCGCCACATGGTGGTGCAAGGCGTGGCCCTACGACGCATTGCGGTCCCTTGCCAGGCAAGCCGGGCGAAAGATTGAAATTGAGTTGACCGTGGTTCTCCGCCGCAAATTCGCCGCGCCGTCTCCTCATCGGAATACGATCAACTTGCCAGCAATACGGGTGGAGATGGATACTGATCAATCAGGAACTGATGTAGATTGAATTCGACGACATCACAGCGACACAGCAGAGAACCCCAATGAGACTAACATTTTCCGGCAGGTTGGCGTGTATCTCCAAGATGTTACTGCCAGCGGCAGTTCTGGCCTGTGCTGCGAGCACTCAGGCCGCTGATACAGGAGTCGACCCTGTGCCGACCCTGGTGGATCTCGCCGGTTATCGCGATCCGCGGCCCGACTACATTGACGGCGGATCGACTCGGCAATTGCGGCACAACGACGGCGAAGGGCATGTTGACCGTTCGGCCCCTGTTCCGGTCTTCCATCAGGCCGCGGACCGCAAACCGGCTTCAACGATTCGCCTTGACGACGACAAACGCGTGAAGCCGGGGAACAAAGGCAGGCTTGCGATAACTCATCTATCGCGCGGCATGGCGGAGGTCCACGACCCGTCCAGGCAAATGAGTGACAAGACCGCCGAGGTTCAAACGCAGCTGACCGGATTCCTTGGCCAAGTCGACGCGGACACGACGCGTGCCGGAGCCAGGAAAGGAAAACGCAAGAAGACGGCGAACGAGCAGAAATCTAGCAAGTCTACCCGGGAAATGCGGGACGCGTTGATGTCGCCGGGCAAGCAACCCAATGTGCTGTTCGTGGCCATCGACGACCTCAACGATTGGATTGGCGCGTTGGGCGGGCATCCACAAGCCAAGACGCCCAACCTCGATCGGCTGATCTCGCAAAGCGTTCTCTTCACCAATGCACATTGCGCGGCGCCTGTTTGCAGCGCCTCGCGGCACGCGCTATTGAGTGGCCTGCGACCCTCAACGACTGGCTGGTATTCCAATAGTTCCAAAAGCCTCAAGAGCTACCAGCGCGTGCTCGGCGACACCGTGCCGATGCCCACGTACTTCCAACGCAACGGTTACAAAACGTTGGCGGCCGGCAAGATTTTTCACAAAGGTACCAGCGACGTTAATGGCTACCCGTACTGGGATGAAGCACGTCCGAAATACTCATGGCCTGCCGAACTCGCAGCACGAGGACACGGTTACCAGGGTGCCAAAGGGGGACACTTCCATCCATTTCCACCCGACGGCGGTGCGATTTACCAGAAGTATCAGAAAGCGGTCAACGGCCAATCGCTATGTTGGGGAGCACTTGAGGCTGCCGACATGCCGCCGGAGGGGATGCCGGACGAGCAGGTCGCCGCGTGGGCTGTGGACCGACTGAAGCAGAAGCATGACAAGCCATTCTTTCTGGCCGTCGGATTTGTCCGGCCGCACGTCCCCTTCACAGCCCCAGCAGAGTTTTTCGATCTCTATCCGCTGGATGAGATCACGGTGCCCGAAGTTCCGGCTGACGAAATGGACGACATCCCGCTGTGGGGCAAAGCGTTCGCGTACGGCACCCTCGCAGGCGGCGACCATTACAATGTGCTGAGTGTTGGTCCCGATTATTGGCGGGAAATGGTTCGGGCTTATCTGGCGTGTATATCCTTCGCTGACGCGCAGGCCGGCAAAGTCCTCCAGGCGCTGGCAGAAAGTGCCTACGCCGAAAACACGATCGTCGTCTTTTGGTCAGATCACGGTCAGCATCTCGGTGAAAAACGCCATTGGCGCAAGATGGCTCTGTGGGAAGAATCGACGCGCGTGCCATTGTCCGTGCGATTGCCCGACGCGATCCGCGGGGGAGCAGTATGCAGTCGATCTGTCAGCCTGGTTGATATCTACCCGACCATTCTTCAACTGTGCAATTTGCCGCATGTCGAGGGACTGGAAGGGACCAGTTTATTGCCGCAGCTACTGGATCCCCAAGCGGAACGACGCGTTCCGGCGATCACAACCTGGCAGTACAACAACCATGCCGTCCGAAGTCAAAACTTTCGATATATCCGTTATCGCGACGGCAGCGAAGAATTATACGATCACCGCACCGATCCGGACGAGCACCGCAATTTGGCTCGCGATCCGAAGCTGGCCAGCATCAGGAAAAAACTTCGTGGCTACCTGCCCAAGATCAATGTCATTCCGACGTCCCTTAAGAACGGCGGCACAGACAGCTACGGAAAAAAATATGAGATGCTGCGCAGCGAAGGAGTTCCGGCTTGGCTGGGCAACACGCCCCAAGTACTGGATTCGCCACGACCATGAGACTTGCTGCCTTCATTGTGGTAACAGAAACGTTGATGGCCGGCGATTGCCGCGCCGCCGACTGCTGCCGCCAAGTGTCGGCGCAAGGGGATGAAATACCGTTCCCGTTCTCTATCATGGTGGCTTGTCCTACTGCCGGTCGCCCAGGCAATGGCCGCCAATCCGGCGCTGCGACCGCGGCAAGAAAAGTCTTGGTGACTGGGCACAATTCGAACGCAAGCGGTGTGAGACCACCAGGCGTATGATCGGCGCGCAAAT
>JAUIHJ010000090.1 GCA_030432015.1 bacterium | reverse complement strand
TCGTCACCCTTCGTCTCCAGGACTTCACAAATGAAGAGATCGCGGAGAAAGTAAACTGCTCGGAGCGAACCGTCCGCCGGATTGTCCAGCGGTTGCGCACGCGACTCGATCGCCTGCTGACTTGAGTGTTGACGTTGGATCGTTCATGTACGACACCGTCTCAGACCATATCGACGAAACGAGACGCCGCGCCTTCGAGTCGGCGTGGGCAGCCGGCACGCCGTTACAAATTGAAGATAACCTGCCGGCCATCTCTCACCCTGGATATTTGCCGACGCTGGAAGAGCTGATCCATATCGATTTGGAGTTTGCCTGGAAGCAAGCGAATACTGATCCGGATTCGCCGGACAGGACGGGGCCCCTCGTCGAAGACTACCTCGCTCGCTTCCCTGCGATCATTCAGCCGGGCATCGTGAGGCGATTGCTCCAGCAAGAGTTTTACGTTCGACGCAGGCACGGCGACCGACCTGCGGTTGACGAGTACTGCAGCCGCTTTCCCGAACTTTGGTCCCACCGGCACGAAGCCGCGACATTGCTCGAGGCAAGCGATAACGTGCCACTGCATGTGGGTCAACCAACTTCTCATCAAGCCCGTTACCGTTTGGTGGCGAGGCATGCGCGCGGCGGTTTCGGCGAAGTCTGGCGGGCGACCGATGCGGTGCTCGGGCGCGAAGTCGCGATCAAACGCCTCGCACGCGATATCGCCAGTCACACGGATCACCGTCGCCGCTTTACCGCCGAAGCTCGGATCGCAGCCAGGCTCGAACATCCCGGTGTCGTCCCCGTGTACGATCTTGTCGATTCCGATGGCGAGCATCCGTACTATGCGATGCGGTTTCTCAGCGGCGCTACGATGGCCGAAGCCGTGCGTCGATTTCACGCAGTGAGGCCGCGGGTTTCTTTGCGTTCCGTTCCCGGCATTCGTCTGCTCAGCGCCTTTGTGACCATCGCCAAGACCATTCAGTTCGCACATGCCCGGGGCGTGATCCATCGCGACCTGAAACCGCAGAACATCATGTTGGGCGACTATGGCGAAACAATCATTCTGGATTGGGGCTTGGCAAAGGACCTCCGAGGGGGGAGAACCCGCAACGCATCCGGCCGCGTCCCTGTCGCTCAGCCGTCATCTCAATCGAAGTTGCAGCCGGCGCAGCGAACGACCGCTCCCATCGGGAACGACGCGCCGGCAGAAACCGTTGCCGGAGCTGTCATGGGCACGCCTGCCTACATGTCGCCGGAGCAGTTTGAGGGTCGCATCGCCGCCGTTGACGAACGAAGTGATGTTTATGGCCTGGGCGCGATCCTGTACGAACTTCTGACGGGCGTCGCACCGCACGCGTCCGTATGGGGGGAATCGGCCGCGCAAAACGTCGTCCCGCCCCCGCGCACGCAGGCACCGTTGGTCCCACGTCCACTCGAGGCAATCTGCCTGCGGGCGCTCGCCGCGGACCCCGCAGACCGCTACCAGGATGCGGCTGCCCTGATTGAAGACATGGAACGGTACCTCGCCGATGAACCCGTATCGGTTTGGCAGGAATCCTGGCCCACTCGACTCGCGCGATTTACGCGGCGTCACCGCACGCTGGCGGCGGCAACCGGATGCGTGGTACTTTCCGCGGTGTTGGCGCTGGCGAGTATTCTGGTGGTCCTGGTCAGATCGAATCGCGAACTGTCGGCCGCACATGGCAAGACCGAAGCGGCGCTCGTCAAAGCCGAAGCCAGTCTGTATTTGCAACGGCTCGTGACGGCGCACCAGGAATTCGTCGAGAACAACAACGTCCTGCAAGCGCGGGCGTTGCTTGACCAATGCCCCATCGAGCGCAGGCATTGGGAATGGCATTTCGTGAGCGGACTCTGCGACCAGGATCAACCGCGCACGCTCATTGGCCACCAGGGGCGGGTGCAACAGGCGGTCTTCAGCCCAGATGATCAGCTCGTCGCATCGGTCGACGACGATGGAAACGTCCTCGTGTGGGACGCCGCTCGTGCCGAGCAACTCTGGCGCGGTGCACACAAGCGGGGCGCAAGTTGCATTGCCTTTTCGACAGACGGAACGCAGCTCGCCAGCGGGGGCGTCGATCTTAACGGTCGGGGAACCGTCATGATTTGGGATGCTCGATCCGGCGACTTGAGGTCGGAGTTTGTCGCGCACCAGCGGCGTGTTACGTCGCTGACGTTTAGCCCAGCGGGGAATTGGTTGGCGACTGGGAGCATGGATGACAGGGTCAAACTATGGAATGCGTCCACGTTAACTCCGGTGCGGTCGCTGTTGGGTCATGACGCCGGCGTACTCTCGGTCGCCTTTGACGCGGAATCGCAGCGGCTGGTGTCAGGCAGCCAGGACAGTACGGTGAAAGTGTGGGAAGTTGCCAGCGGGGCGCTGCTGCGGACGTTTACGGGCCATACCGGGCGCGTCGCTGGCGTCGCCTTTAGCCCGAACGGAAAGCAGATTGCATCGGCTGGTGAAGACGGGACGGTTCGAATCTGGAACATGGACGGCGTCGAGGGCGCGCGTGTCTTGTCCGGCCATCGGGAATCGGTTGAGTGTCTCGCGTTTTCGCGCGACGGCCAGCAACTCGCATCCGGGGGATTTGACTCCGCCATCCATGTCTGGAACCTGAGCGCTCCGGATAAGAACCGCATCCTGCGCGGCCACGAAAGCCACATTCGGGGCGTGGCGTTCAATTCCGACGGTACACGAATCGTCTCGTCGTCGGACGACTTCACCGCTCGACTGTGGGACCTCGGCCGTGGTCTGCCAGCAGCCTTTCCGGGCCAGCTCGTCGCCTTCCATCCCAACGGTCGCAGCATTGCGACGGCCGATGTACTTTCAGATCGGCACGCGGACGTGCGGGTCTGGGACTTAGAGACGCAACAGGAAAAACGTCAGTTTCGTCCGGACGAGCGCATCCATGACCTTCAGTACAGCCACGACGGCCGTTGGTTGGCCTGCGCCGGAGACAAGGGCACCGTCATGTTGTGGGACGCCAACGATGGCAACGTCGTGCAGCGTGTTCGTAGCGACGCGTCGCAGAACTGCTTGGCGTTCAGCCCCAACGACGATTGGTTTATCGTCGGGGATCGCACCGGCAAGATCCGCATCTGGAGTCGCGAGAGCACCGCGCCGCCACGGATCGTCCATGCTCACGATGGGCATGTCACCTCCGTCGCGTTCTCCCCGCACGGCGACACATTCGCATCCACCAGCATGGACCGGACTGCCAAGGTCTTCGACCGAAAATCTGGGACCGAGCTCCTCGTGCTGCAGGGACACGAGGATGTGTTGACAAACATCACCTTTAATCCAAGCGGCACACGCCTGGCAACATCCAGCTTTGACGGCACGATTCGACTCTGGGACAGCCAGACGGGGGACCTGCTGCGTTCGTTGACAGCCGGCAAGTTCTATCTCAACAGTGTGGTCTTTAGTCCCGATGGAAAACGCATCGCCAGCGGCAGCGATCAGATTATCAAGATCTGGGACACTTCCACCGGGCATCAGGTATTTTCGGTGTGGGGCCACAATTGTGTGAGCGAGATGGCGTTCAGCCCCAACGGCGAATGGCTTGCGGTAGCAGGCACCCACAAGCACATTCGCCTCCTTCGCGGCGCCCCAAGCTCGGCGGCGCGGTAAGCGTGTCCCACGCGTTTCGCAGTTGCGATTCTTGCGAAATCGTTGTAACCCGACGCCTGCCGCCGCAACGCGGCTAACTAGCGCGACGGTGCGGCCTGCGCGTTAACCCCGTTGCTCGGCGACCTTCCGGTTACAGCAGTTCGCCAAGATCGATCAACGACTCGTCCCCCGCGAGGTCCATGACGTCGTCGTCGTCACCGTCGGCATGGTCCAGATCCGCGAAGAACAGATCTTTCGACGAGCCGCCGCGCATCCGATCCTCCACCTGATCGTCGAAGACCGTCAGCCCGGCGGCCAGGAAGGGGTCAGCTGCGATCGAGCCGGTTGGCGTGGTCACACGTGAAACGCGTTCGCTGTACTTACGCGGCCTGGCACGCCATTTGGCGAAGACCGCGTCGAGGGCTTCCAGCGTATCGTCATAACCCGTGCGGCCTCCAATAAGAATGTCCGTGCCGGCATCACCACTGAGATCATCCGCACCGCGACCGCCTACCATCAAGTCATTGCCACGACCTCCGTCGATCGTATCCATTCCATCGCCACCAATCAGTTGGTCGTCGCCACGGCCTCCGAACAAGGTGTCGTTACCAGCGCCACCGAACAAAACATCGTTGCGATTTCCTCCCCGCAAAGTGTCATTTCCAGTGCCACCCAGGGCGGTGAGCGAAACCCGATTCGTTGCTGCGACATGGTCGTCGCCGCCTTGAACCAGGGCGCGGACTTCCGAGACCATCTCGCGTGGCACCGAAATCGTTACGTCGTTCAGGCTTCCCGTCACATTGACTCGGCGACCTGCGGAATGAATGAGCACCGTGTCGTCGGGATCATCGTCAAGCTGTCGATCCGTGTCGTCTCGGCCGCGGATGACCAACGGCGAAACCGATGTGCTGCGATGGAAGACCCCAATGAAGTTGTGGTCGTTGTTGGTCTCGTCCGCTTCCGTGACGCTCCCGTCCGGATCCGCGACAATCAATACGAATCCGGCATCCAAGTCAGCCAGGGCGGAATCGAGTTCCGACTGATCGAACGTCAGGGAGTGAATTCCTGGCGCCAGCGCAGTTGGATCGGAGATCATCAATCGCGTCCCAACCTCGGTATCGCTAGGATCAAAGCGGGAATCGGCCGAAGTAAAAAAAGCAAACTCGAATGCTGGCGCCGCTGCGATTCCGATGCTGTACGACGCGACTAGATCGGAGGGACCCGAAGCGCCGGCCGACCCGAAGCCCAGCACGTTAACGTCCGTTGCCGAACTCGGTCCACCACCTCCGCCGGAAACAGAAACATCTTCAATGTCCGTGTAACTGACAGGCTTTTTTCCTTCCACGGTGATCTCCGTGGCGGTTTCAACAACGGCGAACCCCATGGCATCAATGCTCAGGCTGTCTCCAACCGGGACTCCGGTTGGGCTTCCTCCGTCAATTTGAATGGATGTTGAAGCGGAAGGTGTCACGTCAAACACGTCATCTCCAGCCAAGCCGTTGATGGCGAGCGTTTCCACTTCGCTGTACACAACGGTTCCGCTTCCATCAGTAACAGAAGCGGGGGTCACGGTCAGGATGTCAGGTCCGGCGGACGCGAGTATTGTCAAGCTGTCCGCGCCCGCTTGTTCCCCCGCCGCGATCGTGACCGACGCCGGGAGTCCCGCTAAGCTCGCCGTGATCGTGTCATCAGAATCGTCTGTGTCGATTTCCAGACTGGTGACGCCCAGGTATTCAATGTCATCCTGAGCGACGCCGCCACGCACGTGCGCGATGGTGGTGCTGTCCAACGTTACGACGTCTTCGGTATTTCCGGTCGTGGTCGTCAGGCTAACCGCTGGCACGCCTTTGATTAGTGCGCCGACCAGCGCATTTCCGACCAACGTCACGTCGGACAACTGCAGAGAGGTCGAATCGACCGCCCGAATCCCCACACTCAGCGGCAGCAACGGACCTCCGCTATCGCTGGCCGTCGTCCGGGAAATGTTGATATCACCCACGAGATACAGGTCGATGCCGTCATCATCATTATTCGTGTAAGAACCGCCGGATATCGCGATGTCACGCGAGAGGGTGACGTTGACGCCATCGATCGCATTATCGTCCGCCGTTACATCTGTCAGGCTCGCGTCTCCCACAAAGTCGAGTTCGACTCCATCCGTTCCATTTTCGCTGGCCGTCAGCTTTGAGAGGTCGACACGGTCGCTAAAGGACCTCAAGCGAATCCCCTCGTCGTCGTTGCCGGAATAGCTGCCTCCGCTGAATGTGCCGGACGTGCCGCCGTCACTAATATCAACGCCATCGACGTCATTGCCGTTGGCTGTGGTCTCGGCAAAGGTGACGGCCCCGGCAACACTCGCCGCAAACACACCATTTTCCTGGTGCTTGGCGGCGCCGTCGCCATCGGTGTCGCTAAACGTGGATTTCGTTACGGAGAGGTTGCCGCCGATCGCATCGCCACTGGTGGTCGAAGACGTGGCGTTGAGCCCATCGCCAAGATTATTATTGTCGTCGTCGTTGTCATTCGCCGTCGTCCGTAACAGGGTAACGTCGCCAGCGATATCGACGAGTTTGATCCCGTGATCTTGGTTTTCCGAGTAGTTCCCGTCCGTATCGGAAAACGACACAGCGCCCACGACCTGGAGGCCCGGGTCATTGCCGGTCGCGGTCGTCGATTTCAGAGTGACGGACCCGACGTCGGCGAGATCGATCCCATCGCCTGCATTGTCGCTGGCGGTCACTTCAGCAAACGAGATGGCGCCGCTCAACGAGGTCAGCGCGATGCCGTCCCCGCCGTTGGACGAATACGTGCCGCCGGACAGCGCTGCCGTCGTACCGCCGTCGAGGATTTCGAGTCCACCCGCGTCGTTGCCAGTGACGGTGATCGCGTCGCCAGCGTCCGTGCGTTGGACGACGACCGGACCTGCGATCGACTCGACGAACACGCCGCGTTCTTGGTGTTTTGCGGCGCCGGCACCATCGGTGTCGCTGAACGAGCCGCCTGAAATCGTCAAACTTCCACCGATCGCAACCACCGCATCGATGATTTCAGCTTGAAATCCGCTGCCGGTCGCATCGTCATTTGCGTCGTTGTTGTTGGCCACGGTGCCGGTCAGCGAGACGTCGGTTGTAATGTCGACAAGGCCGATCCCGTGGTCGTCGTTCTCAGAGAATTCGCTGGCCTTATCGGAGTATGAGGTCGCATCTCCAACCAGAATCCCTGTCTTGTTTTTGGTCGCCGTAACGTCTTCGGTACTCACGTCGCTCGCATCGACAACCAGGATTCCGTGATCTGCGTTCAGCGTATACGTACCGCCAGTAATCACGACGTCAGCCACGTCCATGATGTGGACACCGGGAGCGCCATTTGATTCGACCGTCAGGTCGTCCAACGAAATATCGCCGCTGAACACTCCCAGATCGATTCCCGGGCCACCATTTTCTTTGTACGTTCCGCTTGAGAACGAAGCGGAGGTGCCGTCAACAATGGAGACACCTGCGAACTCGTTGCCGGCAGCGGTGGGATCGTCGGAAAATCGTGCGGTCCCACCGATTCCGTCGACGAAGATTCCGGATTTTTGCGCAGGCCGCAGCACGTCGGTGTGCTGGAACTTCCCGCCTTTGACGATCAGGTCGCCGCCAATCGCCGGCGTAGGACTCGTCCGCCCCGCCAATACCCCCTCACCTCCGTTATTTTCGGCGGTGGTGCGCGTCAACGCCACATCGCCGCCAACCTCCTCCAAGAGAATTCCATGCAGATCATTGGTGGCAAACCTGCCATCGGTGTCGGAGAACGAGGAAACGGCGGTTGCGTGAACACCGATGTCATTGTCGGCGACGTGGACGGAATCGGCGAGGCTGACGTCGCCGGATGCGATCACGCGTATTCCGCTGCTTCCGTTGTCATCAAAGGTGCCCCCGGCGACGGCGAGAGGTCCAAGATCGAAGGCGTGCAATCCGTGCATCAGGTTGGAGTCCGCGGTGACGTCCTTCACCGTGGCGGCGCCGTTGGCAGCGAGCTCGATGCCATCTTCCGCATTGAATGTGTACAAGCCTCCGTCAATCGACGTGCTCGACACCGCCCGGACATCCAACCCGTTCATGCCGTTGAATGACGCCGTCGCGTCGTTCACCTCCACCTCGTCAAAATCTTCCAGCTTGAGGCCAAAGACGCCGTTGGCGGAATAGGCTCCTTTCGTGACCGTTGCGGTGGTCCCGCTCAGCAAGACCACCCCGGCGAAGGTGTTGCCCGAGGCGGTCAACGATTTCACCGTATGGAAGGAATCGTGTAGCGTTGTCTCCCCCGCGACCACATCGACGAAGACGCCACGTACCTGGTTCTCAACCAAACCGACGCCGTCGGAATCGACGAAGCTCGCGCCCAAGATGGCAAGGTCGCCACCGACCGCGGACAATGTGTCTTCGGATGTCAGGTTCAGCCCGTCGCCGATCCCATCCAGGTTGTCATCGTTGTCCGTCGCCACGGTCCGATTCAGCGTGACGTTCTCGAAAATGTCGATCAGTTTCAGACCGTGATCAAAGTTTTCCGTATACGTCCCGTCCGTATCGATCACGGACACTGCACCGTGGATCAACACGCCAGCGTCGACATTGTCGGTGGATGAGACATCCTGCAGCGATACGTCATCAACCAGCGCAAGCGAGATGCCGTTGGCGAAATTCGAGCTCAGGATTGCCCCTTCGATCGAAATGGTTGCCGAGTCCGTTACGTTGATTCCGTTGCCACCGTTATCGATGGCGAAGGTTCCCAAACCGGCATCACGGCCAATTCGGAACGTTCCCGACACCCCGTCCGCGGCGATGCCATGGCCACCGTTGGAGGAAAACAGGCCCGCATCGATGGTCACCGTCACGGCGTCGGTGATTTCCAAGCCATCCAGGAGATTTGACGTGACGATTACGTTGTCGGTCAGATGGACGGATTCGGAGACCGTCGTAATTATGATGCCGTGATCGTCGTTACCACTAAACCGGCCATCCACGATTTTGACGTACTCGGCCGTCGCGACGGCCAATCCGTCACCGGCGTTATCCGTGGACTCGACATTGATCAGTTCGAGGGCTCCGACGCTGCCGGCCTGGATGCCAATATCCGCGGCGGTGACGGCCACGTCTTCGATCGTAACATCGATGAGTGGTCCGCCGGCCGGCGAATTGACATTGAAACCATCCAGACCAACTGGCGGCAAGATCGTCACGGCGCCCGCTTCCCCACGCAGATGCAGGCTTTTGTCGATCGTGACATTTTCGCCGTACAGCCCGGACGCGACGTACACTTCGCCGCCAGCTGGCGCAGTGTCCACGCCCGCTTGGATCGTGTCGCACGGATTGGCGAACGTGCCGCATCCACCCGCGTCCGGCGTCAGGTCCAGCGCATCGACGAACACCGTCAACAAGTTTCGCCGTTCAAGCGACTCCAGAAGCAGACGGCGAGATGCAGGGGAGCGACGTCGCGACGTTGTGGAATTTCGGCTGGTGGTTGAGCGACGACGAGAAATGCGCAAACCCATGATTTTTCTCCCTTTCCAATGGTGAGCCCAACGAGAGCAGAAACCTGCGATCGTCCGCGGCTCATCCCGACCATCTGATGTGCCGATAATGGCGATGGAGCATTCAAGCTGCCACTAATCAGAGATTGCCGAGAGCAAGAAATCACCGGCCAACATTCTCAATGTTTTCTTGCCGGGGCGCGCCAGGAGGCATTTGGCCCGCTTCTGGGGCGAGAAAACGGCGATGAACTGTCAGGCATGCTCCCGCTGCATGCACTGCTGTCGACCGTGCCGGCGCCAACGGCGGTTGGTGTCACAACATCCCCGATCAGGGAAACTGGCGCCACGGTGTTCGTCGTAAACGGCGCCGCCGCTGCGGCGGGTTACGGTCAGTATTCGCCGGAACCAGGACAGGCATGGGTCCAATCGGTCCAACCAAAATTCTTGCCGACAATGGCGACCGGAGGTGTGCGAAACCGGCGACCATAGCGTCGGTTGACGAGGTGGACGAGCCATTCTTCGTCTTCGCCGGTCGCGTACCAGCCCAGTCGTTCCAGTCCGACCACGGCCCGGCATATGGCCCGATCACTCCAATTCCAAGAGTCATAGCCTTGTCGATGCAACAACTCGGCCTGGATCACAACACCGTTGAGCGCGGCCCAGGGGTAGTTTGTCTTGATCGGTGGCCACTGAAACGATCCACCGCGTCGCAAGTCGTCTGGGATGAACCCATCGACCAGACGGCCATGCCGGATCGCGCCCACAGGGTTTATCCCCACAGGGCGCGCAGGATCAGACTGCCACGACAGATCATCACCGAACTTGAAGCTCGAGTATTTGGCTCGATCACCCAACCAGCCGGCAAAGACCTGGGCAGATCGTTCGAGCTCCTGGTGATCATTTAGATAGATGGCCACTGCGATACGAGAAGCGCCGGCATGCGTACCCCAGTTGTTCGCACGCCGCTCATGAGTTGAGACCAGCGTCTTCCCTCCCAAATTTTCGAATCGCACGGCAGCCAGCCAGCGGTCGAAGGCGGCGTCATCCAACTGTACCAATCCGGCCGCGACGACGTAGGCATGGAGGTTGCGCCCCAGTGCCAGCGTTCGGCCGCCGCTCTCGGTGCCGGGAACGCGACGCAGGTGGGACTTCACCCGTTGCGCTAACCGTTCATCATTGGTCCGGACGGCAACCAGGGCGCCGGCCAGCACGTTCGTGTTGTGATCGTGATTCTGATCTGCCAGATTTGGCTCGCCCCAGTCGCGATGGGCCGTTCGATAGATCGCCTCCCACGCGGGCCCCTGCATGGGCAACCGTTGGATCTCCGCCGGCGATAGCCAGATGCTGGCCCTCCGGGTCGCGGCTGGCGATCTGCCAACGCCAGGCAGCGTCTGGTCCGTTTGCTGCCGCGCTTGCGAACCCGCTGGCTCGACAGGCGTTTCCAGCCACGCCAGGCCGGACACGAGCGGAATGACGAGGACAAAGCCAACCACGGCCGCGCGCAAAGTTGCAATCCCGTGCTGTGGCGAAGGATCTTGCGAACGGAGTGACATTCCAAGCTGATGTTGGCGGAGCTGCATGAGAATCGGTGTCGGGGTTGCGAACAACGTACCAAACAAAGGATACGTTACGCAGAAGAACGCAGCCGAGCAGACCACACCCCCCGCCCTTCGGGTAACAAACCCGCTGGCACGACGCTCACCGTACGGCCTCCGGCCACTTGCCGAGGTGTCTGGCTCGATTCCGCAGCGACCAACCGCCCATTACTCGTGGATTGACGGCGAGTAAACCCCAATTGGGGCAGAATGCAACACTTCTCGCGTTGACCCCATGTGCATACAATTCCGCAGCTCACGCCGAGTTCCCGCCTCACGTTTGTCATTTCATTGTCAGATTTCGCCCGCGCGAGTCTTGCTGGCTGCTTGCAGCAGACTTACCGAGGCAGCACTGGATAGTCCCACCATGATCAGCATGTACAATCTCGAAGACCGCGGACCGCGCGGATCCATTCCGGACACGGACGCAATCGTTGCCGGGCTGCGGCGGCCGCGTCAGGCCTCGGCTGGGCGCGACCACGTCAACAAGACCGACGATCCGATTCAGCTGTACCTTGGCCAGATTGGCCGGTACCCGCTCCTGAAGCGAGCCGAAGAAATCGACCTGGCCCAGCGGATTGAAATCAGTCGCGCGAGATTCAGGCGTCTGCTACTTTCTTCGGACTGGGTGCTGCGGCACGCAATTGATGTCTTGAAACAGGTTGCCGCAGGTGACCTGCCCTTTGACCGGACGGTTCAAGTCTCCGTCAGTGATCGTCTGGAGAAGCACCAAATCCAGGGACGCTTGCCGGAGAACCTCAAGACGATCGAGGCACTGATTCAACAAAACGTGGTGGACTACGCCGTCGCGACATCGCGTTCCAACAGTCTTCCCAAACGTCGTCGCGCGTGGCGGCAACTGGTCCGTCGACGATGTCGCGCGATTCGGCTGATTGAAGAACTTGGGCTGCGGATCAGCTTTCTCGAATCGTGTGATACGGGAATCCTCGAACAGGCGTCACGCGCGGCCCAACTCCGAGCATCGCTACGGGAATCAACCGACCCGCGCGTGGCGCGTCGTCGAGCTGGTGGTTCACGATCCGCACGTGGTAAGCGGTCGGGGAACGAGCGTTCGACCCAGGTTCGAAGAGAACTGCATTCAATCCTTCATCACAACCAGCAAACTGCGGAAGGTCTCCAGCGGCTCGCCTCGAAACTTCGACGCACCGCTGCCGAGTATCGAGGTGCCAAACGGAGCCTTTCCGAGGCCAATCTGCGACTTGTCGTGTCGATCGCCAAGAAGTATCGGAATCGGGGTCTGCTGTTTACCGACCTCATCCAAGAGGGTAATTCCGGGCTGATGCGGGCAATCGAAAAGTTTGAGTATCGCCGCGGGTTCAAGTTTTCAACCTACGCGACGTGGTGGATTCGTCAGGCCATTTCGCGCGCGATTGCGGATCAAAGTCGGACCATTCGCGTCCCGGTCCATATGTCACCAGCCCTCGTCCGCGTGCGGCGGGTGATCGACGAACTCCGTCATGAATTGAGTCGCGACCCCAGAATCGAGGAAATCGCCACCGCGGCCAAGATCTCAGTTGACGAGGCGCGTTCGATCATTCGGCTGCAACGATTTCCGATGAGCATTCACTCCAATGTGGGCGGGACCGAAGAAGCGGAATTCGGCGATCTGCTGCCCGATCAGAGCGAAGCGGAAGCTGGGGATGCGACCGGCCACAAGATGCTGCAGGACCGCCTTCGAAACCTGCTGGGTGAGCTCTCCTGGAGGGAGCGTGAAATCGTCAAAATGCGGTATGGCTTGGGTGACGGCTACAATTACACCTTACAGGAAGTTGCGTACGTCTTTCGCGTGACGCGCGAACGAATCCGGCAGCTCGAAGCGCGTGCCCTGCGACGACTCCAAGATCCACAGCTGAGCGCACAGTTGGTGGACTTTCTGGACTGACGCCACACTTGCGGCGGAGGCTGCAGCTGCAGCATTATGACGCGATCGCTCAAGAACGAGCATCAGAACGAAACACCTCATGGAAACACGGCATTCGCCATAAGTCTTTTCCTGCGTGTATGTTGCGACATAATCCATGTTTTGGCGCGGCTTTTGCGATGTATCAGATCGACGCACATCCGACGTTCGATCGGTCAAGTCAGTTGCCGAGACTCTTCGGTCGCTGACCTCGGCATCGCCAGCTCAGACAGAAAGCAGCGCACCCCATGAACCCGAATTACCGCAACCCGTTGTTCCTGGAATTACGAGACCGCTTGATCGATGCCTCGCGTGAAGAACGACTCGCCCACGCGGCGCGCGCCGAGCAGTTGCTGACCGAGTTGGGCCCGAACGCGGATCATCCCTATGGGTTCTACTTTGCTCGCATCACCAATCAGCGCCCACCGACCGGCAATGAATGTCCGATCCGATCCGAGGACGCACGGCATGACGTTCGCAAGCTGGTCGAAGATGTCTGGGATTCAGCCAGCGTTCCAATCGAGTCGGTGGATGAGCACGTTCTGACCATTGATGACCTGACGCGGATGTTCAATGTCTCTGCCAAGACGATTTCGCGTTGGCGTGATCGAGGGCTTGTGGCGCGCCGCTATACGGTCAAAGGACGAAAGCAAATTGGATTCCCGCAGAGCGTTGTTGATCGGTTCGTCCATCGCAACCGGGATCGCGTTAGTCGCGGTGCGAAGTTCCGCCAGTTGACGGAAATGGAGAAGCACGAGATCATCGAATTGGCCCGACGCCTGATTCAGCAGGGCGAGTCGCCAAGCCGTACGCTCACGCAGGTTGCTGCCAAAACGGGACGGAGCGTCGAGACCGTGCGGTACACCATCAAACGATACGATCAGGCGCACGAGGATCGTCCGATCCTGGCCGGAGTGGAATCCGATGGGGACTCAAGACTCTATTCGGACTATCTCCGCGGGGCGACGATCGCAGCGATCGCCAAACGGCATCAGCGGAGTGAAGCGAACGTGCGCGAGACGATTCGCGAGTTCCGCATTCTACGCATCATGGAACTTCCGCTGGCGTGTGTTTACAACGAAGTGTTTGACCACGAAGGTTCACACGCATCGCTGGTCAGCGAACTTCCTGAGCCCGATCGAAAGCCGCGTCAGGTCCGGCCACCTGCCGGACTTCCCGCCTACCTGACCAGCCTTTATCACACCGACTTGCTGACCAAACCCCAAGAACAGCACCTGTTTCGCAGGTACAACTATCGTAAATTTCGTGTCGAGCAACTCCGCAAGAACCTGGATCCTGGCAAACCGTGCGAGCCGTTGCTGGACGAGATTGAACAGCTATACGAAGACGCCATGTCGGACAAGAATCACTTGATTCGCGCCAACCTGCGACTTGTTGTCTCCGTGGCCAAGCAATACGTCACGCCTCACGTGTCGCTATTCGATCTGATCAGCGACGGCAATGTGTCGTTGATCAAGGCCGTCGAAAAATTCGACTACGGCCTGAACAACAAGTTCAGCACGTACGCAACGTGGGCCATCAAGAAGAACTTTGCCCGCACGTTCAGCACGCACCTGCGCCAGCAGGACCGCTTCCGAACGTGCCAGGACGAACTACTGGGACTGCAGGCAGGCCACCGCGCCGACCCGCTACTCTGTGAGTCACTTCAATCCGAATACAAATCGGTCGTGTCCGGCATCTTGGGACGTTTGGATGAACGCGAGCAGTCCGTAATCAAGCAACGATTCGGCCTGGCCACCATCCGCGAGCCACGCACCTTGAAGGAGATCGGCGACAACCTGGGCGTGAGCAAAGAACGGATTCGCCAAATCGAAGCCCGCGCAATGAAGAAGCTACGCGCCGCCGCCCGTGAACAGCGCGTCGAGCTGCTGGTCGCCTGACCCAACCGACCAATCGAAACCGGTTTACTCAACCCGGCTCGACTGGAACGCAGTTGGAAGCACTGGCGTCCGGTGCGATTTCAGCGGGGCAAGTGTTTCCGCTCGTCCGCAGTGGCCAAGAGCCGCTCAGCGCGCAGCAACAGTTCTGTGGAATCAAGTTTAGGGCGTGATCGCAGCGCCGAATCGCTGGCGACAATCATCGCATCGCATTGCGGGCAAGCCACTAAGCGACCCAAAAGCTCCAGCCGAATTTGCAGCATCCGACTGCACGTCGGGCACTCTTGAATAAAGAATGTCGCGCTCATCAGGGATCCTCCTGCTGATTTATCACGAACAACCAGAAAGGTGTTTGCGCTTCAGAATTGAGACGCATATCGTACATCGAATCGCCAGCTAATTCAATCAAGATTCTGGCTGCCTGGGTGGTTTGGGAGTCTTATGCGGGACCACTTTTCTTACTTCTCCTGTCCTAACAATTCTGCCCAATTCGACGGAAAGGTGGGCTTTTCGAGCCGCGTTAAACCGTTTGGGTAATTCGGTCGATGCAATCAACATTGGCAGATTCAGCGGGCAACAACTTCCTTCTGA
>JAUIHJ010000089.1 GCA_030432015.1 bacterium | reverse complement strand
CGGGCCTGCAGGGGTTGGCGATGGTCACTCACGGCGGGAAACTCTATCGGCTGGGTGGCTTCATGGCCAAGAACGCCGACGGGGACGATCACGATCTCTGGTCGCAGGCAAGCGTCGCGTGTTTCGACCCAGCCACCAAGCAATGGTCGGATCTGTCTCCCCTCCCAGAACCTCGTTCGTCATTTGACGCGGCCGTTCTGGGCAACCGGATCTACGTCGTCGGCGGTTGGAGCATGGCGGGCGACGCCGACAAGGTCTGGCACAAGACGGCCTATGCGCTCGATTTGGCTTCGGCCGATGCGACCTGGACGCAGCTTCCCACGCCACCGTTTCAACGCCGAGCATTGTCCCTGGCAGCGCATGCCGGCAAGCTGTATGCCATCGGCGGGATGCAGATGCAGGGTGGACCGCCAACCCGGGTGGACGTTTTTGACCCAGCCCAGGGCACTTGGTCGATTGGACCGTCCCTGCAGGGTGAGCCGATGGACGGGTTCGGTTCTTCATCCTTTGCGACCGGAGGTCGGCTCTATGCCACCACGTACAGCGGGAAACTGCAGCGGTTGCGGGTGGACGGGAAGGCATGGGAGGTCGTGGATTCGCTCGAACGTGCCCGCTTCTTCCACCGCTTGTTGCCCCTTTCCGACACGGCGTTGGTGGCCGTCGGCGGTGCGAGCATGACCGAAGGCAAATTTGAGGAAGTCGACGTGATTCGCCTCGCCGAGTGATCTGATCGCACGGGTGAAGCGAGTCGAGAATCGGTCTCCTGGTTTCGATTGTGAACGAGTTGAGTACTCACAGGTGGCGGCTCAATGATGAATTGCGACGATAAGCAGCTGCAACGTGAAACCGACGATGCGCGGGGTGGGCGGCCCACCCCGCGCATCGTTACGTCGGACGAATTGCTCGCCGGCGAAAAGGAGGTGCTGATATCACACCACGGCGAAGTGTATCGTTTACGGGAGACGCGTAATGGAAAGCTCATCCTGGGGAAATAAAAGATGCTTTGCCGGTACGCTGCACGTCGCACCCGTGCGTCGATCGTACGGCGGATCGCCGGACGGTCGAAACCAATTCATCTCTTTCACACAGGGGAAAACCTGATGATGCTGACACCCTCGACCGCGTATTCAACGCTGGCGATATTGCTCGGCTTGACGTTCCACGCCGGCGGACTGATGGGCGGCGAGTCCTGGTCGAGCTTTCAAAATGGAGGCTCGGTGACGGACGAAGATCGCAGTCTGCCGGTCGAATGGTCGCCGGAACGGGGCATCACCTGGCAGGTGCAACTTGCCGGGTATGGCCAGTCGAGCCCAGTCATCGATGATCACATCGTCTATGTAACCTCGACGTCCGGCCCGAGCAAAGAGGTTTTGTACGTGGAAGCATTTGACCGCGCGACCGGAAAGCGGCTCTGGTTGCACGAGGCGAAGAACAGTTCGCCCGCCGAGAATTCGAACTATGTCAGTCGCGCTGCGCCGACCCCCGTATGCGACGCGACGGGTGTCGTCGCCCTGTTCGAGGGAGGTAACCTCATCGCCTTGGATCGCCGCGGTCAAACGCGTTGGGCGCGCGATTTCGTGACCGACTTTGGCGCCATCAACTC
Source organism: bacterium (assembly GCA_030432015.1). Classification (GTDB taxonomy): domain Bacteria; phylum Planctomycetota; class Planctomycetia; order Pirellulales; family Pirellulaceae; genus ARS98. The sequence goes on along the minus strand of JAUIHJ010000089.1, from coordinate 13,535 downwards.
GCGGCACGGCGTGGGGGCGTCGCTCGAACACGATCGGTCGCACGTCTACGCTTGGATTGAGCGAAATGACGATCCATTTGTCGTGGCGGTGTCCAAAGAGACAGGAGAGACAGTCTGGAAATCGGGCGGCCTGGGTGTCACTTCCTGGAGCAGCCCGCGGCTCGTCCCCGTCGGGGAGGCGCACCACCTGGTGCTGAGTGGTATGGGCAAAATCGTTGGCCTGGACCCGCAGTCTGGTGACGAACTGTGGGAATTCAACGAGATCTCCGGAAACTCGACCCCAACCCCGATTCCGCTCGGCAACGGTCGCTTTCTGATCGGGGCGACCGAGGGTCGCGGTGAATCGGGTGACGGCCGCGCCGCGGAATCGAATGGTGTAATGCAGATCAGGCAAGACGCTGGTGGGAAATTCACGGCGGAGTTTGCCTGGCGGGCAAGGAAGGCGACCTCCTCGTTCGGTTCACCCGTGGCCCACCGCGGGCACGCCTACTTCGTCAATCGGGCGGGGGTCATCTACTGCCTGGACCTGGAGACGGGAGAACAACGGTATGTCCAGCGCACTGCGTCGAGCATCTGGGCGACCCCGTTGGCTGTCGGGGACCGGGTTTATTTCTTTGGCAAGGACGGCACGACCACCGTCATTGCGTCCGGCAGCAAGTTCGAGCTACGTGCCGCAAACAAACTGTGGGTCAACGAGCAGGCTGCACCAGGCGCGCGAGGCGGATTTGGCGGGCCGGTTCTGTACGCCGCGGCGGCGGGCGCGTCGCAGCTGATTCTCCGCCGAGGCGACATCCTCTACGGCATCGGTGAGTAGCGCCGGTTCGGGCGGCGGTCGCTTAGGGTGACGCGATTTCGCCGCCCTGACGTGTGGCGATCGCGCGCCACGTTTGCAGATCGATCGTTTCGGCAATCGCATGCACCGAGCCATCCACCAGGGCGACGTCGACGCCGCCGGGGTGGAAGCTGCGTGAGGTGACGACCGCAAACGTTGGGCTCCCCGCCGAGCCGTTCTTGCCCTCTTGCCAGGAGTTGTAGTCGGCATCGACCGTTTGCCCGCCCATGGTGAAGGGAACGAACGTGTTGGGAGTCAGCGTCGCCGTGAAGCCGGTGTGGTGGACGCGGCCGTCAGGCCACTCGGTGTGGCCGGTCGTTTTGACCTGGGCGCCCGCGGCAACCGCCGCGGCCGCTGTCGCCGCGTCGTGCGGCGTGACCGTGCTTCCCGGCCCGCCGTTGCGTGTGTATGGAGTCCAGCCCTTGACTTCGGCCGCCAGCAGTGTGTTACTGGTCCCATCGACAAATTCGGCCAGACGTAAATGGCTGTTGGGATAGAATGCGCCGTCGCCGCCGGTCCTCGTCCGGGGGTCGAAGACGAACCAGGTACCGCAGTTAAACCCGTAACTGGTCGGGACCAAATGCATCTTACCCCCTCCCGGATCACGAACGCGCCAGGTCCCCGGATCACTGGGACACGTGTACGTTCCGATCCGCAAGCCGTCAATCGGTTGCTGAAAGTCCCAGGCCGTGTTGATATCGACCTGGTCGTAGAGACTGGCCTGTTCCAGAAAATTCAGGATGCGGCCGTGAACGCCCCACGACCCATTGTTTCCGGTCGACGTGACATTCAGATCAACCACGGCACTGGCCGGGATCGTGCGATAAGTCGATTCATAATTCAAGACCGCCAACGCAATTTGCCGCAGGTTGTTCTTGCATTGTGCCCGCCGCGCGGCTTCCCGTGCGGCCTGAACGGCAGGCAGCAGCAGGGCGACGAGGATACCGATGATGGCGATGACCACTAGCAATTCGACCAGCGTAAACGCCGGTCGCCGTGTGGATTGAGCATTCGTGTGCATGGGTGACATTTGCGATCCTGGTCCTGTCATCACGTGATTCAAACTTAGCGTACGATCAACCCTGCAAAACGGGTGCCAGTGCCGTTCTTGCGTCGACCGGCGTAACGGCTGCATCGACGCCGCGATCGGTGTCGTCGAATTCGACAACCGTGTCGAAAGGACCGACAGTTCGGTCGGTAGGTGTTTCTTCGATTGATGGAATAATGGGCCGTCTCTATGATTGAGGCATGCCTCCGCCCCATCCCCTCACCGCACCAGATTCTCCCTCTTGGCCGTTGCGTCTGCAGATCATGCTTCCCATGACGCTGCTGATGGCGGCCACGGTGATCGGACTCAGTGGGTTTCATGTCTACAGGGCTGCCTCACAGCAGAATGCTTTGACCGAGCATCAGATGCAGGGGATTGCGCGAACCCTGGAACAGTCTAGCTTTCCGTTGACAGACAGCGTTCTGCGACAAATGAAGGGTTTGACGGGAGCGGAATTTGTACTCGTTGACCCGGGCGGCAACATCGAAGCGACGACGCGAAGCATCTGGTCGGCTGCCGATTTGCCCGATCCCCGGGTCGCGTCTGGCAAGGCACCAGACTTGTTGACGGATCCCCGACAAATTGCTGGCGAAAGCTACTTTCACGCCGCGTTTCCGATGCGTCCCCGCAGCAGTTCGTCGGCTGAAAATGTGCTCCATATTTTCTACCCCCACGAGCTGTTCGCGCGGCAACGTCGTGATGCCGTATTCCCCACGCTCGTTATCGGAGGTCTCGCGTTGGTGCTCGTCGCCGGCGCGGCGACCGCGATCGCATCCCGGGTCGCGCGGCCTTTACGGAATCTGGGACGCCAAGTCGCGCAAATGTCCGCTGGCGACTTTCAACCCATGCCCCTACCGCCGACCCGAGACGAAGTGCAGCAGTTGTCCGTCGCCGTCAACAATATGGCCCAGATGTTGGTCACGTACGAGGCGACCATCCGGCGCACAGAACAGGTCCGCACACTCGGGCAGCTCGGTGGAGCCTTGGCGCACCAACTGAGAAACTCTGCCACGGGAGCGCGACTGGCCCTGGATATACATCGCGCGGAATGTCCGCACGGCGACCAGAGCGAAAGTCTTGACGTAAGCAGGCGCCAGTTGATCTTGATGGAAGAGTACATCCAGCGGTTTTTAACGTTGGGGTCGCGGCAGTCACGTCAACCGGAACGACTGGATATCGTCGAGGTCGTCAACAGCCTGTTACCACTTGTTTCGCCGGCCGCCAGTCATGCGAGCGTGCAGCTGACCGCGGACTTGCCGGAGGCGGCTTGGATGTTGGGTGAACGCGATGGGCTCGAACACCTGATCCTGAACCTGTTGCTCAATGCCATCGAAGCGGCGGCGTCCACCGACATTCCCCAACGCCGAGTGCGACTGGCCCTGACCAACGAGAGACGGCGCCTTGTGCTCCAGGTCGCCGACAACGGGCCGGGGCCGGCCGGTTCCATTCACGCGTCCCTGTTCGATTCATTTGTCACGACCAAGCCTGACGGCGTTGGATTGGGACTTGCGATTGCCAGGCAGGTTGCAGCGGATCACCGAGGCACGATCGCCTGGCACCGCGAAGGCGACACGACCGTATTTCAGGTCGAACTGCCCGTCGCGTCGGGCGCGGACACGGCGGATGCGCGACCGAGTCCAGTGAGCGGCGACACCGCATCAACAGGACCGGATGCCGCCCGCATCGTCGAGCCCACCGAGGGAGGCCGGCGTGCCGAAGTTGCTCGTAATTGACGACGAACAATCGATCTGCTGGGGCATTGGCCGCCTCGGCAAAGAGATGGGTTGCGAAGTCACGATCGCTGCGTCGGCAGAGCAGGCGCTCGCCTTGGTCGAGCAACTGCAGCCCGACGTCATCGTCATCGATGTGCGACTGCCGGGGATCGACGGCCTCACGGCCATGGACCAACTTCGCCATCATGCGGGTCCAGTCCCGATCCTGGTCATGACCGCGTATGGTGACATGAGCACGGCGGTGCAAGCGGTTCGCAACGGCGCCTTCGAATACATCGTCAAACCATTCGAGCTGCAGCGACTGCGACAAGCTCTGGAACGGGCGTTAACGCCCCATCCGCCAACACAACGGGACCCCGCGGTTCATCCCGTGGAGGGATTTGTTGCCCAGACCCCGGTGATGCAGGAGGTATTCAACAAGATCGCCCTGTCCGCCGCTTCGGATGCGTGTGTTCTCCTGCACGGTGAGAGCGGTACCGGCAAGGAACTCGCGGCGCAAGCCATTCATAAATTTAGTCGCCGTGCCGAGGGGCCGTTTGTTGTCGTTAACATGGCGTCGCTCAGCGAGGCGTTGGCGGAGAGCGAACTGTTTGGGCACGTCCGCGGCGCGTTTACCGGTGCCGAGCAGTCGCGCACAGGATTGCTCGCGCAGGCGGATGGCGGCACGCTGTTTCTGGATGAGGTCGCTGAGATTCCACCACCGGTTCAAGTGAAATTACTGCGCGCGCTGGAGCAACGGGAGGTGCTGCCCGTCGGGGCGGAGACGCCCGTACCGGCGGACTTTCGATTGGTCTCGGCGACTCACCAGAACCTTCAGAACATTGTTCAGACCGGTGAATTTCGGCACGATCTCTTTTTCAGAATCGCAGCCTTTCAGATCGAACTGCCGCCCTTGCGCGATCGCCGTGACGACATTGTGCCGTTGGCCGAGTACTTTCTTCGCGAACTGGCAGATGGCAATGGTGAGCCCATGCGGTTGACTGCCGAGACCTGTGCCGCGTTAAGGCAACGTGCTTGGCACGGCAACGTTCGCGAACTCCGCAATGCGATGGAGCACGCGCTGATTGTGTCGCGCGGAGGCGCGATCGAGACGGCGCACCTTCCGGCGGCGGATGCCTCGCCCAATTATGGATTGAGCGGCGGGGCGGAGCAGATCGAGCGTCGTGTGGCTGCGTTGCTCATCGAATGGACCGAGGCGCGGTTGGCTGACGATTCCTCGCATGGCCGACTCTATGAAGAGCTGCTCGCGCTGGTCGAGCCGCCCGTGCTTCGCAGGGTGCTCGAGGCGAATGGAGGCCAAGTGGTGGCATCTGCACGAGTTCTCGGGCAACATCGCACGACGCTGCGGAAGAAACTCGACGAATACGATTCGGATCCGTAGGCGACACACCGCGAGCGTTGAGGGGTCCGGCGGATACGAATGGCGTGCGAGACCTCGTGGCGATATTCCGGGCCAGGCGCCCGGGATGCTCTTCATCGTCGCGGACTGGTATACTGAGCGAGCTTTCGCATATTCATCGTCCAGTTGAAGAACCGCCATCAGCGAACCTTGCGGCATGTCCACTTCGGAAGAAACTCAGCGCCTTCAGCGGATCGTTCTTCAACGTCTTGAGAGTTTGCAGCGCGCCGGCGTTCTGCAATTACCCAAAGCTGCAGCGATCGAACTGCCAGCGGCGGAGCCCGTCCAGGAAGCTGCCGCGCAGCAACCGGCCTCGCACCCAGTTGCCACCCACCCAGCGCCGCCGCCCGTCGCGGAGCCGACGTCGCCACGCCAGCACGAGACCGCCAAGAGCGCGTCGCTCGCAGAAGGGACCGTTGAAAAGTTGTCCGCAAAAAAGCCTGCCCAGAACGTCCGTTTGGCGGCGCGCCGCGACGCGCTGGCGGTCATACAGCAAGAGGTTGCCGGCTGCACCATGTGCGACGAACTGGTCGAAAATCGGACGCAGACGGTTTTCGGCGTGGGAAACCCCCAGGCGAGGCTCTGCTTCTTTGGCGAAGCACCGGGTGCCGACGAGGACCGCGCGGGTGAGCCGTTTGTGGGCCGCGCCGGCAAACTGCTCAACGATATCCTATCCAAGGGCATGGGGCTGACGCGTGAAGAGGTTTACATCTTGAATGTGCTGAAGTGCCGGCCGCCGGGAAACCGCAATCCAGCGCCAGACGAAGTCGGCCACTGCCGGCATTTCTTCGAACGGCAGCTGGAGACGATTCAACCTGAATTCATTTGCTGTCTCGGAGCCATTGCCGCTCAGACGCTGCTCGAGACCACCACGGCGGTAGGCAGGTTGCGTGGCCAGATTCACGATTACAAAGGGATCAAGGTCGTCGTCACGTACCATCCCGCCTATCTGCTTCGCAATCCGTCGGCGAAGTCGGAGACGTGGAAGGATATCAAAATCCTGCTCGAAGGCATGGGCTTGCCCGTCCCCAAACGGTCATGAACCACTCACACCCACTCGCCAAGACGAGGTTATCGATGCAACATGCGAACGATTACAAACTCAGTGTTGTCACCGCCGTGCTTATCGGATGTGTGGTACTTGGTAGCGGAGTTGGCATTTCATCGTCGGCTGCTGCTGAGGGGGTATCACCCAACGAACTGCTGGTCTATGTCGGTACCTACACGCGAGGCACCAAGAGCACTGGGATCTATCGCTGCAAGTTGAATCTGAACACGGGCGAATTGCAGCAGCTGGGTGTGACCTCGGACGTCGACAATCCGTCGTTCCTGACAATCCACCCTTCCGGCAAGCTCCTGTATTGCGTCAACGAAGTTGGTGATTTTGACGGAACCAGCAGCGGTGCGGTGAGTGCCTTTGCCATTTCCTCGGACGATGGCAGCTTGCGTTTCTTGAATCAGCAATCGTCGGGAGGGGCTGCGCCGTGCCATCTGGTCGTCGATCAAACGGGGCGCCACATCTTGGTGGCCAATTACAGCGGCGGCAGTGTCGCCAGTTTGCCGATCGACCCCGCTGGAAAGCTGGGTGAGATCACCACGCTGATTCAGCATCAGGGCAGCAGTGTGACACCGCGTCAACAAGGGCCTCATGCGCACTCCATCAACTTGGATTCGGCGAATCGGTACGCTGTGGCAGCCGACTTGGGTTTGGACAAATTGCTGGTCTACCAATTTGATGCCCAGCAGGGAACGTTGTCCGCCAACGCCACACCCGGCATTGCAATCACGCCCGGATCCGGGCCGCGCCACTTTACGTTTCATCCGAATGGTCGCTTCGGTTACGTGATCAACGAAATGGCCTTAACGGTAACGGCGCTGGCCTACAACGCCCAGCGCGGCGTCTTTTCCACCCTGCAAACCATCGGCACGGTTCCTGACGATGTCGACCGGGCAGGATTGAGCACCGCGGAGATCCGCGTGCATCCCAGCGGTAAGTTCTTGTATGGTTCCAATCGAGGTCACGACAGCATCGCCGTCTTTCGGATCACGCCAGAGTCCGGGCGTCTGGCATTGGTTGAGATCGAGCCGACACAGGGGAAAACGCCGAGGAACTTCTTCATCGATCCAACGGGTACATTCCTCTTGGCGGAAAACCAGTCATCCGGCACGATTGTCGTCTTTCGCATCGACCAAGAGAGTGGTGCGTTGACGGCAACCGGGCATTCCGTCGCTGTCCCGGCACCGGTCTGCGTTCGAATGCTCGCGTTGGCGCCGAGACCGTAAACCGCAGGAAACCAGCGACGACGTGAATCGCAGCGAGGGTACCTGCTAAGATATCCGCCGGTGTCAACCGCGGACGCGATGCGTGCAATGAAAGAACGAATGACTTTTCGACTTGATGGGCATGTGGCTCTGGTGACCGGAAGCAGCCGCGGCCTAGGCAAAGACGTTGCCCTGGCCTTGGGCCGGGCGGGTGCCCGAGTGGCCTTCAACTATTTTCATGCGACAGCGACCGCAGCCGATGCGTTTGCTGCATTTGAGGCGGCGGGCGGGCACGGCATGCTGGTCCGCGGCGATGCCTCCAGCGAAGTCGATGTTGCTCGGATGGTCGACGAAGTTGGCCAGCAACTCGGGCCGATCGACATTTTGGTCCCCAACGCGACGCCGGACCAACCTCAGATGCCAATCGAGGAGTACACCTGGCAGGACTGCCAGACGATGATCGATTTTTTTATCAAGAGCCCGTTCCTGCTGACCAAGGCCTGCGTGGGCGAAATGAAGCGGGCGGGCTGGGGGCGGATTATCAATATTACCAGCGAAGTCTTTCATCGCTCTCACGGCAATTTCGTGGCGTACGTCTCGGCCAAAGGGGGCCAGATCGGTTTCACCCGCAGCATGGCCACGGAACTTGCCCCTTTCGGGATCACCGTCAACTCCGTGGCCCCCGGTTGGATTCCCACCGAGCGCCATGCCAACGATTCCCAAGAGGCCAAGGATGGTTACCTGGCCACGATTCCAGCGGGACGATGGGGCACGCCGCGCGACGTGGCTGACGCGGTGTTGTACTTTGCCAGCGAAGAGGCGTCGTTTGTGAACGGCCAAACGCTCTGCGTCAACGGTGGCCTGACACCGTGGTAAGAGCAGGCCGCAGGATCATTCAAGAGGAGTCGAGTAAGATGGAAAAGCGGCAGTTTCAACGTCTTATGTTTGCCATCGTGTTGATCGCGATTGGCTGGGGAATACCCGGGTGCGGCGGTGGCAACGGCGTCGATGTTTCCGTTTCGTCGACCGAAGGTGATGCAACCACGTCGGATGCAGACGCCGAATCCGCGCCCGGCACGTCAACACCTGCCAAGCAACGCGGCACGATCGGCTACTCCGCGATGGATATGGGCAACCCGTTTTTTCAGATTATCGCCGACAACCTGACTCGTGACGCGGCGGCCGCGGGCTTCGAACTGATTGTGGAAAACGCCGGTGGCGACGTGAAGGCGCAGGCAGAACACCTGGATGGTTTTATCGACAAGCAGGTGACGGCGATCGTGTTGAATCCGTGCGACCGCTTGTCGGCCGGCCCCAGTATCAAACGGGCGAATCAACAGGGGATTCCTGTCTTCACTTGTGACACGCAGTGCGTTGCCGAGGGGATTGAGATCGCCGGCCACGTCGGCACAGACAATGAAGGGGGCGGCGAATTGGCTGGCCAGGCCATGGTCGAGGTGCTCGGCGAACAAGGCGGAAAGGTTTTCATCGTCGATTACCCGTCGGCCAATTCATGCGTCCTGCGCGTCAAGGGGTTTCGCGCGGTGATCGATGCGCACAACAAAGATCGTCAGGAAGGGCGGATTGAGATTGTCGGCCAGCAAGACGGTGGCGGCGAACCGAACCTTGGGTTTAGCGTGACGACCGCCGCCATTCAAGCCAACCCGGATCTGGCGGGGCTGTTCGCCATCAACGATCCTTCGGGGTTGGGTGCCTATACGGCACTGGAGCAAGCCGGCAAGACTGAGCAAGTCACGATTGTTTCATTTGACGGTCACAAGGAAGGCCGGCAGGCCATCAAGGATGGAAAATTCTATGCCGATCCTATTCAATTCCCCGATAAGATGGCGATTCAGACGATCGAGAACATCTTGAAGTACCTCAAGGGCGACGAGTTCGAGAAGGTCACCTTGCTGCCGACGGCCCTTTACCGCAAGGTCGATGCGGACCGCGACCCCGAATTGGAATAGCCGATGAACGCGGGCGATGTCGCGACACCGGCGAGCGATGCGGCACGATCGTCCGCGCCGCTGCTGCGTATGACCAACGTCAGCAAGTCGTTTCCCGGCGTGCACGCGCTGCAGGGGGTCGACTTGGAATTGCACCGCGGCGAGGTGCTTGCCTTGCTCGGTGAAAACGGCGCTGGCAAGAGTACGTTGATCAAGATCCTGGGCGGCGCCCAGTCGCCCGACGCGGGCGAGATCATGATCGAAGGCCAGCCTCAGTCAATTGCCAACCCGCTCGATGCCCAGCGGGCCGGAATCGGGATAATCTATCAGGAATTCAACCTCGTACCTCACCTTTCGGCCCGGGAGAACATTTTCCTGGGGCAGGAAGGTGGCGGGCTACGGTGGTTGCCGGTCAACGCGGAACGGCAGCGGGCACGGACTCTGCTCGACCGGATCGGGGTGCCCCTGGATGTGGACGCCCGCTGCGGTGCCTTGACGATTGCACAGCAGCAGGTCGTTGAAATTGCGAAAGCACTCCTCACGGAGGCACGGATCATCGTCATGGACGAGCCCAGTGCGACGTTGACGTTGCAGGAGGTCGATCGGCTGTTCGCCGTGATTCGCGAACTAAAATCGCAGGGGATCGGGGTCATTTATATCAGCCATCGGCTGGATGAAATTTTCGAGATTGCCGATCGTGTGATGGTGATGCGGGACGGACAGCACATCGATACGCGGACCATCGCCGAATCAACTCGGGAGAAGATGATCGAATTGATGGTGGGACGCACGTTGGAAAACGAATTCCCCAAGCAGCCGGCCGAAATTGGTTCACCCCGTCTGAGGGTGCAGGGGTTGTGTCGCGGTCGGGACGTGCAGGATGTGTCGTTTGAGGTTCGCAGCGGCGAGATTGTCGGACTCACCGGTCTCGTCGGCGCGGGCCGAACGGAGACCGCCCGGCTCATTTTCGGAGCGGATCGCCTGGAACGGGGTACGATTGAACTCGATGGTGTGCCGCTCCGCTTGCGCCATCCGCGGGACGCCATTGCCGCCGGGATCTGTTTGCTGACCGAGGATCGCAAGGCGCAGGGTCTTGTCTTGGGTCAGACCGTTCGCGAAAATTTTGGCCTGCCGAATCTAGCCAGATTTTCACGGTTGGGATTTTTGAATCAGCGTGCCGAGAACCGATCGCTGGATGGGTATATCAAGAGTCTGCAGATCAAGGTGACCGGTCCCGAACAGCGCGTCGGTACGCTCTCCGGCGGAAACCAACAGAAGGTCGTGCTGGCCAAGTGGTTGGAACGCAACGCGGATGTCATTATTTTCGATGAACCCACCCGGGGCATTGACGTGGGCGCGAAGTTCGAGATCTACCTTCTGATGAATCGCCTCGCGGCTGCGGGAAAAGCGATCCTGATGATCAGCTCGGAACTTCCCGAAGTGATCGGGATGAGTGATCGCATTCTGGTAATGCATGAGGGGCGCATCACGGGCGATGTCTCGGACGTCAACCATACCAGCCAGGAGGTGATCATGCGGATGGCGGTTGGATCGAGCAAGGCGGGGACATGAAAAAGCTGTTGCAGTCGCCGTTCGTTTCCAACTACGGCATGATCTTCGTGCTGCTGTTGTTATGCGCTTACTTCAGTCTGGCCACGATTGACCAGCAGAACCCCGTGACGCCGCAGGCCGCCAGAAAGATCGTGGCCTTTATCGCTGCGCAGCCGACGGTGAAAAATGTCCTGGTCGTTGTGCCGCGCGGCGTGGAGGATCGACGGTTTGCGGAGGCCGTCCGGCAGGGGATCGAACAGGGGCCCCACAAGGTCGTCGGCGTCGTCGTCGGCGACCCTGCCATGACTCGGGTCGAATTCGTCCGGTTGGGGGCAGCAGGGACCACGGTGGATTTCGTGGTCACGCAGTACGCGGCGGCAAAATGGGATCTGCTGCTGCCGGCGGGTCGCCAGAAGTTGCAGCAGGAGTATCCGTCGCTTGGCGCCATCGATGTGGTCAAGCCGAACAGTTATACCTGGCCGACATTCCTGACGCCGCAGCACCTGCTTACCGTGGCCAATCAGACTGCCCTGACCGGGATCGTCGCGATCGGCATGACGATGGTGATCATCACCGCCGGGATCGACCTCTCGGTCGGAAGCTTGATTGCACTGTCGGGAGTCGTGGTGGCGACGCTGGTGGGTCGGATGGCCGGCGAAAGCGACCCCACGCTCGTGTCGCTCATCCTCTGTGGGATGGTCGCGGTCTCCGTTTGTGCGTTATTGGGCGCAGGTTCCGGGCTGTTGGCGACCTGGTTTGAAGTCCCGGCCTTCATCGTCACGTTGGGCGTGATGCAGATCGCGCGTGGCCTGGCACACAAAGTCGCCGGCGGCTCCAAGCCGGTTCGTGTGGACTCCGAGATGTTCCACGAATTAAGTGCCGGGAACGCGATCCTTGGAATCCCGAATCCCGTCATCGTGATGCTCTTGTTGTACTTGGCGGCACATGTGTTGATGTCACGAACCACGTTGGGCCGCTATCTGTATGCCGTCGGCGGTAATCCCGAAGCGGCCAGGCTCTCGGGGGTCCCGGTCAAGGTCGTGGTTGTGTTTGCCTACGCGATGTGTGGAGCGTTGGCCGGACTCGGCGGGGTTCTGGACGCGTCCTTGTTTCGGACGGCCCGTGCCAGCGGCGCGATGGGTTATGAATTGCAGATCATTGCGGCCGTGGTCGTCGGGGGCACCAGCCTCGCGGGCGGGCAGGGCAAAGTTTTGGGAACCCTGATTGGGGCCCTGATATTGGGTGTGATTAGCGACGGCATGCGTCTGACGGATGTCGCCTACGACACGCAACTGATTGTGTTTGGATCTGTGATCGTCGTCGCGGTACTGGTTGATAAACTCAAGTCGCGCGACTGGCGGATGCTGCGCGGGTAACGGCGCAGTGGATCAGCGTACGGTGCCGTGGTGGCGCGTACTTCACGTCGCACCGTTGCAAATGTCGCAGGCATGTCAGTTTGCACCGCAGGCTGGTGCCAGTCGCCGCCGCACGGCTCACTGGCGCAACACCAAAGGTGGCGACGTCGGGTTGGTCTGGCCATGGAGCGGATTTTTGAAGTTGCGCTTGTTACGTTTTCCACCGACGCTGGCAGCAAGAAACGAGGAAACACGTGAAACCCGCTGCGTCAGCCAGGGATGAACGACGAGAAAGCGAAATCAACACAACGGTATCGCTCACTTACGTTTCGCGTTTTCCAAATCGCAAAACGCGCCACTGCAAAAGAGCGGATCCAGATCAATCGGCAATCGCTGCCCAAGTCTCTTGCAGTTGGTCGTTCACGACCGCCCCGGTCGGCCATTCCCCGCGGAACAGCCGGATGATGCAGGCAGCCGCTTCGAGCCCCATCGCTTCAATCGACATTTCGTCAACGCCACCCATGTGTGGGCTCAGCACCACGTTGTCCAACTGGAACAACGGATTGTCCGCGGCCGGGGGTTCGACTTCGTAGACGTCCAGCCCGGCGCCACCCAATTGGTTCGCTTTCAGGGCGGCGATTAGATCGGCTTCATTGACGACTTTGCCACGTGCGGTGTTGATCAGGATGCTGCCAGGTTTCATTTTGGCAAATGCGGTGGCGTTGAAGAGTCCGTGCGTATCATCGTTCAAGGGGCAATGCAGACTGATGATGTCGCTTTGCGTCAGCAGTGTTTCAAAGTCCACCAGATCAATGTTCAGTTCACGGACCACGTCGCGGTTCGGCCAACTCTCGGTGGCAATGACATTCAGGCCCAGTGCTTTGGCCCGACTGGCCAGGGTGCTACCGATTCTGCCAAGTCCGAAGATGCCCATCGTTTTCCCACGCAACGGCGTTAGGGGCTTGCGCGGCCAGCTACCGGCGCGGACTTCGCGATCGTTGGAGACGACAGATTTGGCGACGCCGAAAAGCAGTGCCAGCGCGAGTTCTGCGACCGCTTCGCGGTTCGAATTCGGGGTGATCGTGACAGGGATCTTGCGCTGCGTGGCGGCGGGAACATCGACCGCATCGTAGCCCACACCACAACGGGCAATGACGCGGAGGTTGGGCAATTCGGCCAGGTTCGAGGCGGAGTACGATTCGCCGCCGGCGATCGTGGCGTGCGCCACCGAGAGCTCGGCCAACGATTCCGCACGGCTACACTGACCACGTGCGATTTGCGGATTTCCGGGAAAGCGGACATCGAATCCCGCTTCTCGCAGGACACGTACGCAGGGAACGTCATCGCCCTGCAGCATCTCAGGCACGATCAGGGCAACAGGCATGGACTTGCTCACGATTGGGGGG
>JAUIHJ010000088.1 GCA_030432015.1 bacterium | reverse complement strand
AGGAGGCAGACTCCTTGTTGGGAAACGGGGGCGGTAGGCAGTGCGTTTGCGTCGCCACGGCCGGCTGTATAGAATAAGGTATATAGAAGTAAATATAAAATAGGGTTGATCGAATTGGAGTAATCACATGCCAGCTAAGCCTCGGTCGAAGGTCTTCGATCCCGATGAGATCGGCGTATACCATTGCTGGAACCGACTGGTCCGCCGCCGTCATCTGTTTGGATTGGATGTGCTCACTGGCAAAGACTATAGCTATCGCAAAGACTGGGTGCGGGACCGATTTCGCCAGCTTGCTGGCAAGATGGCCATTGACATCTTGGACTACGCAATCCTTGATAACCATCTCCATATTGTGCTCCGAAACCGTCCCGACATCGTCAAGACATGGTCTGATGAGGAAGTGGCCCGTCGCTGGTGGTTTGTCTGCCCGATGCGACGAAATGACGATGGCACAATTCCCGAGCCGAAACCTTCCGAAGTCGGAGTTCTCTTGCAAAAAGTTGAAGAGTTTCGTCGTCGTCTCTCGAGCATCTCTTGGATGATGCGGTTGGCTTGCCAAACGATTGCGCGCCGCGCCAACCAAGAGGACGACGTCGACGGACGTTTCTTCGCGAAGCGTTTTGACTGCGAGAGACTTCATTCATGGGCCGATGTGCTCGCCTGTAGCTTATACGTTGATCTAAACTGGATTCGCGCAGGTTTGGCTGCGACGCCAGAAACATCGCATTTTACGTCAGCGTATGACCGCATTCGTACCCGCTGGCGGAGCATCAGTGGCGAATTGAAAGATTCCGAGGCACTTCCTCCGAACGACTCGGACGCTTGGTTGGCTCCCATATCGCTCGACGATCAAGGTAACGTAGATAGGGGCGGAGAGCCTCAGGCTGCGAGTGGTGATGCAGCCGACCAAACTCCCGCATGCAATGCGATTGGGGCGGCACGAATTTCCAATAAGGGCTTTCTTCCGATGACGTTGATACAGTATCTTGCGTTACTCGACACCGTGGGTCGTGCGATTCGCACGGGCAAACGCGGCTTCATTCGGGCAGACTTCGCCCCGATCCTCGAGCGAATCAAGGTCGAACCTCGACATTGTCTCGACTCACTGCTGGATTCTCTCATCGATAGCTCAAGTCCACGGTTTTCTTAAACGCCGGCCGGAACACCCTAGACGTTTTTGGCCCATCAAGCTTACATTGCGTGGCTGGCGATCCCAGGTTGCCAGGTTTGTGCCGGATTGGCCTTGCGGCAGCATTCATGGCACGCTTCGCGTCGTGCAATAAGGCGGGATCCTACTCCAGCGATCGCTCCTCAACGGAAAATTGACACCTGTTAGACACAAGAGCAGCGCGCCAATTTGATCGGCCTTCCTTGGCAATGTCTGTGTCTTTATTTTGGTCTTGGTGGTGCTGGTCGTCTTAACCTTGTCCGACAGCAACTCAAAGCGGATCGAGACGTCTGTGTCTTCGACTTGAAGCGTTCGGCTTGAAGTGTGACGTCTGTGTCTTTGACTTGAAATTTGACTCGAATTGTTCGGGTCGTCGGGATTGCCGAAGTTGGCGCCCTGCGATCGACCGCGCGGCCAAAGGCGGCATGGTGGTCAACCCGCGTGTCGAATGTCAAAATGGTGCCAATGGTGGATGGGTTCATACATCCCAGACGGATTGGCTAAGGAGTAGTGATGATTGACTTGGCGGGACACGCGGCGTTGGTTACAGGGTCGACCAAAGGCGTGGGGCGGTCCATTGCGCTGGCGGTGGCGGCAGCAGGAGCAGATGTTGTCATTCATGGTCGCGCAGCAGGCAAGGCTTCCGAAGATGTGCTTTCCGACTGCCGCAAACTGGGGGTCCGTGCGGAGTTTATTACCGGCGATCTTGCCGGTCCTACAGACATTGCCGTCGAACAAGTGTTTAGGCAAGCACTCGCGGCACTGCCCACAACTGACATCCTGATCAACAACGCCGGGACCTACGATGACGTACCCTACTTGGAAATGGACCTGCCGCGATTCGAACGAACCATGCGGCTGAATGTCCAATCGCCGTTTTTCTTGACGCAGCGTTTCGCGGGACATTGGGTCGAGCAGCGGGTGAATGGTCGCGTGCTGATGATTGGCTCGATCAACGGCCGTCTGGCCGAACCGACACATTCAGCGTACGACACTTCCAAAGGCGCCGTCGAAGCGATGGTCAAGACGTTATGCGTCGAACTCGCTCCGCAGGGCATCCGCGTTAATGGGCTCGCGCCGGGTCTGGTCGTCACACCGCTGACATCGATCATTGACGAGGACCCCAGCTTCAAGCGTTGGATGTGTCTACACACGCCCAATGGCGAGGTTCCAAGCAGTGACGTCGTCGGAGACGGGGCTGTGTACCTATGCAGCGACGCAGCTCGGCATGTCCATGGCCAGATGCTCTTGATCGACGGCGGCATGAGCAGCTGGCAGCAGCCGGACATGCCGGCGAACTGGAAGTAATGCGGAACCACGACAAGAGATTCGGCACGCTACGGCGCTCTCAGTCCTTCGTGGTCGCTCGAAACACTGCTTCGAACTGGTCAACCGTAAACGATAGTGACTGCTTCGCATTCCCGACCCGGAAGTTGATCGTATTGACCTGGTCCGGCAATAACTCAAAAAACAGCCCAGCACCATAAGTGACGTTGTCCGGGCCTGCCTCAAGAGGCACTTCGAAATACAACCAGGCGTCTTTCAGGTCAAATTCATGACCCACCCAGATCAGTTTGGGTTGCGTGCCATCCGCTTCCCGTACGACAAACGTCCGGGACAGGTAATCCTGCAGGAGTCGGTCAATGCCCGTTGACTTATCCAGATCGACCGGACGATGGGCCGCGCCGCGGAGGGCCTGTTCGAGATCGATCGGGTTGACCAGTAACGCCACTTCCAATCGTGACGTTTTCGCGTTCCATTCTGCTTCCGCGACACTGACATGGCGTGGATGGGCCAGCGCCGTGCTGCTCGGCAAGTACCCACAGCAAAGGGCCAACCATGTCAAGGATGCGATCAAGGTGGCTGAGCGGAAACCGTTCATGATTGATCCTTTGCCTGGGCCGCATTCGCTGGCGGCGTCGCGCGGGATTTACCTTTGTCGCCGGTTGCCTCGTTTTTGGCGTCCGCGGCTTTCTTCGCGGCTGTTTCTTCCTCGTCTTGCTGGGCCTCCTTGGCTTTCGCCGCAGCTTTCTCTTTCGCTAAGGCTTTCGCCTTCTCTGCGGCCGCAGCTTTTTGCATCTCGTTTTTCTGCTTGCTGCTCTTGAACAGTTGAAAACGTGACTTGGCGATTCGAGGCGGAAAATAGTTGTTGTTCAAATCCACGTCGGCCGTTTCGAGGTGAGGATCCAGGGTCAGGCCTTTGATCGGCTTGTCAGTGATGATCAGTTTCGAGACCGCCTCGTGATTACGCCGCCAGATTTCGGCCGGGATCCGCAGTTCGGACTTGGTCCCATCCTCAAATTCGATCTCCAAGACAATCGGCATGACCAACCCGCCGAGATTCTTGAAATCCACAATGTAGAAGTTATTTCGCGTCGCGAGCAGCTTCTTTTCTTCGGTGGACAGCCCCTTCAGCAAGTTCTCGTAGGACGTGCGATCGGCGTCGGTCACTGCCTGAGCGTCAAACGTTGAATAGAAATCCTTTAGTTCGGGAAACGCCTCGTCTCGTTTGGGCAACGGTTGGTTGCGTTGCGTAGAGAGGCTGTCGGGCTTCGCGTCCCTCGACTTCTTCAATGGCTTCTCCACATCGGGATCTCGCGTGTCGACTTCAAACAATCGCACATTCTCGATAGCCAGGTCGGTATGGTCGGTGGTGTAAAACCAGCCGCGAAAGAACCAATCGAGATCAACCGCCGACGCGTCCTCCATGGTCCGGAAAAAATCAGCCGGCATCGGACGTTTGAATTTCCACCGTCGCGCGTACTCGCGAAAGGCAAAGTCGAACAATTCGCGACCGAGAATCGTCTCGCGGAGAATGTTGAGCGCGGTGGCCGGCTTGCCGTAACCATTGGGACCAAATTGAAGAATCGACTCGGAATTCGTCATGATCGGGACCTGCGTCGAGCTACGCATGTACGATACGATGTCGCGAGGTTCGCCGCGCCGAGACGGATAGTTTTCCTCCCACTCCTGTTCCGATAGATACTGCAGGAACGTGTTGAGGCCTTCGTCCATCCACGTCCACTGGCGTTCGTCAGAATTGACGATCATGGGAAAATAGTTATGGCCGACTTCGTGAATGATCACCGAGATCAGCCCGTACTTGGTGCGTTTGGAATAGGTACCGTCTTTCTCCGGGCGTGGTCCGTTGAAACAGATCATCGGGTATTCCATGCCGCCAATCGGTCCATTGACGCTATAAGCGACAGGGTAGGGGTAGTCGAATGTGTAGCGCGAATAGACGTTCAGCGTATGAATGATTGCGTGTGTGGAGTACTTGCTCCATAACGGTTCTGCCTCTTTGGGGTACAACGACATGGCCATCACGGCGTTGCCGTTGACGTCATGTTGCTGGGCGTCCCAGATGAACTTACGCGACGATGCAAAGGCAAAGTCGCGGACATTCTCCGCGCGATAAACCCAGGTTTTCTTCCCCGTCGGCTTGCCCTTCTCGGCCGCGGCGGCTTCCGTCGGATTGACGATGAAGACCGGCTTGTCGGCGATCTTGGCCTGTTTGAGCCGCTCGCGCTGGACGTCGGTCAAGACTTCATCGGGATTCTGCAAGACCCCTGTGGCGCCGACGACATGATCGTTCGGGACGGTTAGCCGTACCAGATAGTCGCCCAGTTCCAGCGTAAATTCACCCCGCCCGATAAATTGCTTATGCTGCCAGCCCGTGGCGTCGGTGTAGGCAACCATCCGAGGAAACCACTGGGCCATCTCGTACAGGTAGTTCCCGTCGTCCTTGAAGAACTCGTAGCCAGTGCGGCCGGTCAGGACTTTGCAATCGTTGATGCGATAATTCCAATCGACGGAGAATAAGATTGACTCGCCGCTGGGCAACGGCGTGTCCAAATCAATCCGCATCATGGTCTTCACGACGGTGTGTTTCAGCGGCTTGCCGGCCGCATCGCTGACGCTGGTGATCTTCACCCCGCCATCAAATGTTTCACGCACCAGCAATGTCTTGAGCTGGTTATACGAAAGGCGACTGATGCTCGATGTCGTGGCGGTCGTCGCCGCGTCCGATCCGGGCGTGAACAGATTCGCGTCCAACTGCAACCACAAGTAGCGCAGCGTGTCGGGCGACCGATTGAGATAGGTGATGGTCTCCGAGCCAATAATCCGCTGATTCTCGTCGTCCAATTCGACGTTAATATCGTAATTTGCCCGCTGCTGCCAATAACCGCGCCCCGGCGCGCCCGAGGCGGTCCGATAGGCGTTGGGTGTAGGCAAGATCTCTTCGAGCTGCCGAAACTTGTCTTCTTGCTTGTACTTGCGATTCCGCACGCTGTCTTGAGCCCAGCCCCCAACCACGGCCAGGGCGACGACCAAGAACAAACAACAGCGAAGCAGCGGGTTCAGAGAACTCATGGCAGGAAAGCTCGACGTGGGGACACAAACAGGATTGGACTGCAGTCGCCAACCCTCGGAGATGCACGCGGGGGTCGGCCAGCAGGGGCGTCGCGGCTTCTTCCATTAAACTCACCAGCGGATCGACAAACAACTAAGTTGCAGTCATTTTCGCCGACGCGTCGCCCTTTTCGGCAAAGCATCGGTCTCCGTCGGGCACTACCGGTCATGCCGCGGCCCGGTGGCAGAAGGAACAGAAACCGGGTCCCGATCACGCGTGGTCATTGCGTTCCAGGGACACGATCGAGAATCGGCGTGCCCTTTGATCACGGCTGAGGCAGCAGCCGGATCTCATACAGCCGGGGCCAGTTCTTGCCCGTTACGAAGAGTCGTTGACCGACCTCGTCATAGGCGATTCCGTTGAGCACGGCTTCCTTATCGGGTCGCTGGTTCTGCGGCCAGAGGCGGCTCAGGTCAAGGTACCCCGTTACCTCACCGGAGTTCGGCGAAATCCGAAGAATGTAATCCTTGTACCAGACATTGGCGAAGATCTCGCCTTCAACGAATTCCAACTCGTTGAGATGGCGAATGCGACTGCCGCCGCTACGAACTGTTAGTCGACGGACGACCTTGAACGATTTCGGGTCCAAGAAACGGAGCGTCGAGGTTCCGTCGCTCACAATCAAGTGGCGCCCGTCGTGGGTGATTCCCCAACCCTCGCCGGAATAGCGAAACTTCTGCCGCAATTCAAATGTCTTGCGGTCATAAACCATGCCGACGTTGGCCTGCCACGTCAGCTGGACAATCGTGTCCTCCCAGGCAGCAATCCCTTCGCCGAAGATTCGCCGGTCAAGCGAAATCTGCTGCTGAACCTTGCCGGTCTGAAGATCCACGCGTCGCAACGTCGACTGCCCTTTTTTTCCGGTTCCCTCGTAGAGTTGGCCGTCGACAAAAATCAGGCCCTGGGTGTACGCCGCCGGGTCGTGCGGGTACTCCCTTACGACATGCGCAACATAAACCTGGGGCCGCGTATCGCGACCACTGGCCCAGACACCAAGGCCAATTGCGCCGAGAATCACCGTAGCCAGCAAGATCCAGCGCGCCCGTGGCGTAAACACGGGCGACCGGGAGGCAGCGCCGAGCGGTGAAGTTCGTGAGGGGTCTTTCTTTCGCATGCAATTGTCCTCTGCTCGTGACAATCGACTAACGTAGGGGAAAAGTCGGCCGGTCATCAAGTCCGGAATCGCGGATCTCTTCCATCCCGCAGAAAAAGCACGGGCCGGGCGGGGCGAAGGACCGCGCTGGGCAAATTCGCACGGAACAGCCACGCACCGGGCGAATTTGCCCGTGGGAAATTTGCACGTGGCGAATGATCGTCGGCCAAGGCATCGGGTTGAACCTCACCGGCGGCCGAAGTCCCTCAGGCAGGCATCACCGAAAGGGGGTGAGACGTTCGTGTGACTGCGGTGGCTGCCGGAAGGTGACAGTGACCGGTGGTGGACGATTCTGGATGCTTCGGCTAGCGTGGGTCACGGTAGCATCGGCCTACTGAGCTCATTCAGAGAGAATTCATTCTGAGACAGGCAAGACGAGCGAAAATCCATGGAAACTGTGGCATCTGAGGCAGCATCCACCTCGCATCCGCCGAGCGTCGCGGTCATTGGAGGCGGAATTACCGGGCTGGCCGCCGCACATCGGTTGGTCGAGCTGCAACCGCGTGTCTCGGTAACCCTGTATGAAGCCGCGCCGCGCCTGGGTGGCGTGCTGGAAACTGTCCGCCGCGAAGGTTATCTAATTGAAGGCGGCGCGGACAACTGGATCACCAACGTTCCGTGGGCGACGGATCTGTGCGAGCGAATTGGATTTTCCGACCGACTTGTCGAAACCAATCCCGATCACCGGGGCGCGTTCGTGATTCGCCGCGGTAAATTGCTCAAGATCCCGCCCGGTTTTGTCGTAATGGCACCGACTCGAATTTGGCCGGTCGTCACGACAGGAATCTTGAGCCCCTGGGGAAAATTCCGGCTGGCGTGCGAAGTGTTGATTCGAAAACGGACGGACGAGGACGACGAAAGTCTGGCGTCCTTCGTAAGACGGCGGCTCGGTCGCGAAACCTACGACCGGCTCGTTCAACCGATGATTGGCGGAATCTACACGGGCGATCCGGAACGGCTCAGCCTGCGATCAACGATGCGCCGCTTCCGTGATCTGGAACTCAAATATGGGAGCTTGACGCGCGGGTTCCGCCGCCAGCAGAAGGGCCAGGCGGCCGGCGGGGAGAGTGGTGCCCGGTATAGCATGTTCGTGGCGCCGCGGGACGGAATGTCGAGCTTCGTTGACGCCATTGCCGCGCGCCTGCCAGCTGATTCCATACGACTCGATGCCGCCGTCTCCCGACTGGCGCGACATGGCACCCAATGGCATGTCGAAGTGAATGGCGCAGATGCCGGTCGCCATGCCTTCGATGCCGTCATCTTGGCAACATCGGTTTCGGCCACGGCGAAGTTGACCGGCGAAGTCGATTCGGAACTGGCCGCCGAGTTGGGCGCGATTCCCCAAGAAAGCTGTTCGATCGTGAGCCTGGCGTACCGGCGCGAGCAGATTGCACATCCGCTGAACGGATTCGGTTTTGTGGTCCCCCGGATCGAGAATCGACAGATTCTGTCGGGGAGTTTTTCCAGCATCAAGTATCCGGGCCGGGCTCCAGACGGCCATGTACTGGTCCGAGTTTTTGTCGGTGGGGCGTTCCAGTCGGAACTCGCCGCGTTGCCGGATGACGAACTACAAGCGCTGGCCGCCCGTGATCTGGGGGAGTTACTGGGCATTGAAGGGAAACCGCAACTGGCCGAAATCAGCCGCCGCCCGGCAGCCATGCCGCAATACTATGTCGGACATGACGATCGAGTGGCTCGGATTAAAGTCCGCATGAGCCACCACGCAGGCTTGCAACTCGCCGGAAATGCCTTCCAGGGTGTCGGGATCCCGCACTGCATTCATAGCGGGCAGCAGGCCGCCGAACGCGTGTTGTCTGAAATCTTCCCCACCGACGGTGGATGATCCGGAATGGTCGCGTGTGATTTTGCCGTGCGTAACGCTTCAGGGAGCACCGCACACCGGGGACAGCAGCGTTGCTGCCGGCGTGGGCAACGTGCATCGCCGGGCGAGGGCTGCGTGGCGGTTGAGGGCATTGACCCGCATTGCCGCATCCGTAAACTAGGTCAGAACGAAAAGAGCGGGTGTGGCGGAACTGGCAGACGCGCATGGTTGAGGGCCATGTCGGGGCAACCCGGTGGAGGTTCGAGTCCTCTCACCCGCACTTTTTTCTTCTCCAGGCTTGCCGCCCTGGATCATTCACTGGCTCGGTGCACAATCAAGACCGCATGGTCGGCCGCTGGCGCCAGGTCATCGATCGCCGCGCAAACGGCATCCAGCAAGTTATCCGCAGGCGAATACGTCGTCTCCAAGGCTGCCGCCAGCATCGACGCATCCATCATCTTGGTGTCTTCCGATCCGGGCAGGATCACCGTCGGCTTGAACAGCACGACAAAGTCGCCCCGGTCGAGTTGCACGGTCTGCTGGCGGAAGTTGTTGTCCGGTTCGCCGGCCAGCGGTGGCGATGGACTTGTCAGCAGGGTCACGCCCTGCCTGCCGACCAGCAAGGCGCCCGTCTCTCCCGCAGCGCAGTATCGCAGGACACCCGTGTCAGGATCGATCATGCCGAAAAACGCCGAGGCAAAGTTGCCGCCAGCGGATCCGTTCCAGAGTGTTTCGTTGACTTGGCCGAGTAACTCGCAGGGGTCGTGCACGTGTTGAGCGTGCGATCGGATGGAGGATTGCAGCGTGGCGGCCGTGAGTGCGGATTGGATCATTGGCCCGGCGCCATGCCCCAGGGTGACCGCCAAGGACCCGTCGCTGGGAACGAACCAATCGAAGAAGCCGGAATTCAACATTGGGCTCTCAGAAGTCCAGCCGACCAATCGCCAGTCTTCCAGCAGCGGCATGACATTGGGATGGTGATCCCTTTGCCATTGGGCAGCCCGCACAAGTTGCCGGTCCACGTGTTTTGAAGAAACGCATTCGGTCAGCAACGCTTCTCGTTGCAACTCCGCGGAGACCCGACCGGCAATGATATCGACGAGATTCGTCTGCTCGGGAGTAAATTCGGTAACCCGATCGGCAAACATCCACAGGGTGCCCAACGGCTCGGTGGGACTCGATACAGGTACGCAGATCGCGGCCGCGTAGGGCTCGGGAATGTTCCAGCGCGGCAACAAGTCTGCGTCGTTGATGATCACCGCATGACCAATCAAGGCTTCCAGATCAGCGACGGAACCGCGTAACGGACGCGCTGGCTCGAAGAGACGTTGGTTGGGGAGGCCCCAACTGCTGCGCATCTCAAGCTCGGTCGTCGCGTCGTCCAGCATATAGACGGCGGCGGCTTGACAGCCGATGGCTTCGGCGCCGCCCTGCAGAATGGCCTCCAATCGAAGTGCCAGGTGGGCCTCCTCGTCACGCCTCGCGGCCACGGGGACCCCTGCCGCCAACTCCGCTTCGCGTTCCACCAACGCTCGGCGCGTCTGCTGTAATTCCTCAAGCACTTCCGCCATCGCCTCGGCCAACTGCCGCGCCTTGCCCAATTCAAGCGGTCCGTCGAGCTGATCTCGAACGGCGCGACGTTCGGATCGCGTGCTCGCCGGCATCGGATTGGCCGTCACGGAGTTGGCAGTTGTTGGCCTGGCCGGTCTCAAGACAAGGCCGCAATCTTCCGCGTCAGCGGGCAGCAGGAATTCTGCCTTTCCCTCAAGACGGCGTTGGCTGTCGCCGGCCTTGCTCAATGACCAGCCGGTCATCTCTTCAAAGACTCGGCAGAAACGGTCCAAACCAGGGACGAGGGAGGCGTCAGCAGCAACGTCGGAAATGTTTTCGACGTGCAGCTTGAGGAAGCTGGAGTTGCTTTTGGGCACGATATCCACCACGAATCAGTTGCTATGTTGACCAGCCCGATCCGTGGTTTCCGATTGTTGGCGCGCCGAAGCTGCAATACCGTCCAGCCAGTTATCCGTCACCGACAGCCCATTTCATCGGCCAACCGGTGGCATTTTCTCTAACGCTTTCCCAGGCTGCGTCGATCCGCTATCTCGCCGGGGGACTACATTCCGCACAACAGGTTTATTCTGTCGCCCCTGGGGAATTCGACAACTCGGCAAAGAAGAAGTCATGCTGCACCCAGTTCGGCGTGAGATCGAACCGCATCAGCACTTGATTGCGGTAGCTAGAGTCTGTCTGTTCTGGCGGAATCGTGCCCAGTGGCGTGAGAATACTCGCAGCCGTCGGAAGCGCGGCGAATCGCGTCGTAAGGGATTCGAGATATTGGTTGACGATCGTGCCGCCGGCTGCCACCAGGTCGCCACGTTCTGCCGAATCGACGGCGACCGCCGCGAACATGGAGAGTGCGGGGCGATCTTCGCTAACCATTAGATCGACCTTCAACGCGTCGATTTCAGCCGCCAGGTCGAGCGGTGCCGGGATATTCGCGTAGCTGCGCGCCCGATAGCGGGCGATTGCCACGGGGCCGTTGCCACCGAGCCGGACGACATCCAAGGCGTGTGCTTGTTTTCCTTGAAGTCGCTCGATCGGACGCAACATGACTTCGGGAGCGGAGGCATGTAAGGCAGCGCCGCTCGCCGAAGAGGCGTTCGCGGAATACAGGCCAAGATAATTTCCTTCGTCGCGCGTCGCCTCGAACATCAAGCGGTCGATCGACGGGAAGGTGTCCGCGCGGGCCACCGCCAAGCCGCGCGCAACCCGTGCCCGCCACCGCAACAAGTCGCCGGTCCCTTCGGTGTAGGCGGCAACTTCCGCGGGAAACTGCGGGGCGCGGTTGGCCAGGCTCTGCAGCGCAGGATTGAGGACGGGCGCCAGGTTCTGATTCGCCGAACGTCGGATGAGCGGCGCGCAGGCCCGCAGGTAAGCGACATACAAGGCGGCAGCATCGGGCCCGGAGGTCCGATTCGCATCGGACTCGATTAACTGTGCCAGCGCGTTCATCATTGCCGCGCTGAAATTTGCATACTCGCTAACGATGGAACTGGGCTTCTGGCCCTCGCCGGTGCCGCCATAGGCCTCCATGGAATTCGCAAGCAGCCAATCCAGCGTGCGGCAACGGATTGACTTGACCTGAACTTCCGCCCAACGCTCGCCAATGGCGGTGATCGCATCTGGCCCGGTGAGGACGCTACCGTCCAGAGTGGCCGTTCCTGACGCTGCCAGTGACGTTGCGGCCGCCTGCACTTCGCTCAACACCGCCGCGAAGTCAGGGGTTTCGGCCTGCCGCCGCTCCGTTAAGAGCTGCTTTGCCTGGGTAACACGCGCCTGACGCATCGCCTGATCGATGGCCGCCTGGACTTCCGCAAATGGCGCATAGATCGGTCGTTTCTCAGGGTTGAACAGGCAAGTGGTGGCCACGCCGAGCTGATCCAGAAAGCGATAGAGCTCGGTTTCAGCCGCTTCCCATTGGCCCTCGCGGGCCATTTTTGTCAGTCTTTCCACCTCCTTGATGCGGGCCGGCTCCTGTTTCTGGAGCGCCAGTCGAACCTTATCCAACTGCCGTTGCGAGGTCGGTTCGGCACGAAACGCATCGATGATGTCACCGGTCGTTCGAAACAGTGAATTCGCCCGCATCTGATAATCGACACCGGCCGTTTCCCCCAAGATCTCCAACTGCTGGGCGATCCGCCGGAGTTGATTGAGCCGCACGTCGTTTTGGCCCAGCGGTTGCCAGGACAGCCGAGCGACCTTATTGCTCTTGACGGCTTCGGCAAACTTGAGCGTCGCGGCATTCGACTCTTCGTACAGCGTCTGGGCCTGCTTGGCCAAGCCCGCTGCGGCAGTCTTCCCGTGAACGGCAATGCCTGCATCGAAATCCTTGTTGCTGGGGTTCGCCGCCATCGCCACGCGGGAACTGCCGGTGCCGCCCGCCGCGAGGACGACGCATGTGAACGTGAAAAGACGAAGCCAACGGAGTGAGTCGATGAAATCAATCATGAAAGAAACTCGCTTGATAGTCTGGGCGAATATCGCATGGCGAAGGACCACCGTCACTTCGAAGGTCCGTGTCCGCTGTCGTACGCTCGACGCAGCAGCGGCGGCATCGAGGCCTATTGGTGCACAGCATTGAATGTGCCCGTCGCGTCGATTGCAGCGTCGCTCCGGGTGTTCCGTACGGTCGCATTGACGATCTCCGCGGTCAGCGTCTTGTCGTCGACGGAGGTAATCTTGACTTCGGCCGGACTTCCTGTGTCGGAATACCAGGTAGGTCCATCGATGGTGGCCTGAACAAAGAGACGCCCCGAGACAATCTGACCGGAGAGTTCTGCAGGCGAGGCCGCGCGGACTTGGGCGTGAAAAAAGACCGAGGGAGCCGATTCCTGGTCTGGCGAATTGTAACTTCGCAGTTCGAAGACCGTTGGCCGTTGCGACCCCTGGGCGATAAACCTCGCGTAACACGCCTTGGTTTCGACGGGCGTGTCCAGCGTCAGCTTGATGTCGCCAGCCAACTGCAACGTCTCTTGCACGTCCGCCGTGGTCGAGCTGACTTGTTTCTTTACCGTCTCGGCGCCCTTCGACGCTGCATCTTTGGCCTTGTCGGCCAATTCCTGTAGCTTGGCATTGTTGCAACCGATCAGCGTCGCCGCGACCAGGCCGGTCAACGCGCCGGTGTAGATGACTCGAACGAGTTTCACGGTACATCCTCCAGACAAGACGGGAAACGATGGGGAAGTGAAACTCCCGTCAATGAACGTCATGAATACGACTTTCCGAAATCCTATCGTGACATTCACATCTCGCGGGGTCAACCAACTTCCGGTGGCGACTCGAACCGAAGTACCATACATTGCCAAAACGCTTGTGGTCGCCACGCATTGGCAGACAATGGGGGCGTGCCGAGGTCTGCCCAGTGGATGGAGTAATGTCATGGTTGCACCAACGGTCTTGCGATTGCGCATCGGCGGGGGCCTGACGGCAAGCCTCGTCCTTTTCGCCGGGACAATCTTGGCGATCGCATTCGCTGGCCTGGGAATGGTGCCTGTGATCCATGGGGATGAACGCCCGCTGTTGCCTCCCGACCGGTTGCCCCCTGTGCTGCTCGGGGAAGTGCCGCTGGGGCTCGGCGACGAGCGGCAGATTCCAGACGACAACGGGCTGACGGCACCACGGATCGCCTTGGGTCGACGGCTCTTCTTCGATCCAGTTCTATCGGCCGATCGATCCGCTGCGTGTGCAAGCTGCCACGATCCTGCGCATGCGTTCGCAACTCCCGATCCACGCGCAATCGGTGTTGGCGGCGCGCGAGGACGACGAAATTCACCGGCCCTGATGAACCGCGTTTATGGCACGTCGTTTTTCTGGGATGGGCGCGCCGCCACGTTGGAAGAGCAAGCTCTGTTACCGATTGGCAACAAGATCGAACTGGCCTCGTCGGTCGACGAAGCGGTTGCGCGGCTGCAGGCCGACACGAGCTACGTACGCCAGTTTCGGGAAGCCTATGGTGGCGAGGTCACGGCGGACAATCTGGCCAAAGCGCTGGCCGGGTTTCAACGCACCTTGCTTTCCGGCGACAGTCGCGCCGACCGCTTTCAGGCCGGCGACGCCTCGGCGCTGACCCCCAATGAACGGGTTGGACTCTGGATTTTCGAAAGCCGTGGCGGCTGCTGGAAGTGCCATCAGGGGCGCAATTACACCGATGAACGGCTGCACAACACGGGTGTTTCCTGGGGCCGACAACCGCTCGACCTGGGACGGTTCGAAGTGACCGGGCAGGAGCAGGACAGGGGTCGCTTCAAGACGCCGACGCTACGCGATGTCGCGAAGTCAGCTCCCTACATGCATGATGGAAGCATCGCAACGCTGCGCGATGTGGTCGTGTTTTACAACCAAGGTGGCGGCCAGAATCCTCACCGGGACGCACTCCTGGAACCGCTCAACCTCAGCGACCATGAAATCGATCTGCTGGTCGCGTTTCTCAAGAGCCTGACGGGGTCAACCCAGTGGGTGACGCCGTCGGATTCGCAGACCGTAACGCCACGCGACGAGGGCGATCGTGGCTGACGTTTCTTGCCACACTGCGTGTCGGTCAGCGGTAGAAGCGGAGCCGATTAACGGTTGCCAAAAATACGAACCCCTTACGCGGCAGGCCGCGCAAGGGGTTCGCAAGACATGTTGCCGCGCCACACTACGCGCCGCGTTCCATCACGCGACGGAAGTTGTTCATGGAAAGCAAGTGGATGTAGGTCAATTCCAGCTCGTCGGTCTTGGCAAGTTCCGCCAACTTCTCCGCCGGCAGGTTCTTCAGCTTTTCACGGCTCACCGCCATGAAGCCGCCTAACGACTTCTTTTCACCGCCGGGGAACGTGAAATCCGCTTTCATCGGCTCCAGCAATTCCAACTCCTTCAGCCGGTTGCAGTAGGTCTGCGTGCGGGCAAAGTGGGCTTGTGATTCTTCCAGGAATTTCAGCATGCGGCTCAGATACTCCGTCCGCTCGCCCTCATCGTCAAACAGCCGCTGGCCCTTGCCTTCGCGATTGCAGCCGGACCACTCCTCGTCGACACACAGGGTGTACTGATTTTCATTCTGTGCGAACACGAAG
>JAUIHJ010000087.1 GCA_030432015.1 bacterium | reverse complement strand
CTGATACGCCACATCAACAATCGCCTTCGCAACCTCGTTCTCGGTCATTCCATTCTCTCTGGGGCAGCGGCACCTTTTGTGCGAACCTTGGCTGGCTTTGCGACTTCGCGCCTTTCCGTGAGCCCGTCTGTCTGGCGGCTGCGCTGGCACCACGATTCGCGATCGCCTGGGGTCGCCGAATGATCGTGACCGTGTGCCCCCACACGCTGCAGGAAGTATAATCGGCGTCCCGAAAGCTCGACTCGTCTTTTTCAATTGCACGCGAACTGCTGGAAATTGAGTGACCAAAATGAATACGAAGAGGTGCGCAAGCTGTAATCGAGTCCTCGGAATGCTGGCAATGTTGTACCTGCCACTGGCGGGTGTAAACATTGCCAACGGCCAGGACCAGCCCTTTCTGGGTGCCTACATGAACATCCCGCGACTCTTCGAACCGGACGCCACACTTCCTGAACGAGAACGCGCGATCGAACAACAGCTCGACACATTCCAGGCCGGCGGATTGCGCGTCGTCATGCCCTACGTGACAACAACCTCGGGTACGGCCCTTTATCCCAGCGAAATCATTCCCGCGCGAGTTTACCCGAGTTGGGATCCGCTGCGCGTCGTCATCCGAGCGGCACGTGAGCGCGGATTGCAGGTATACCCGGTGACGTGCGTCTTGGCCTGTGGCAAGCAGGAACCGCAAGGGATCCTGCTGCGGCACCCGGATTGGGCTTTACGCAATGCAGACGGTCGCCCCATTGGCCATATCAGCCCCTGCCATCCGCAAGCCCGAGACTGGGTCGTTTCGGTGCACCGAGAGATCGTTGCACGATACCAACCGGACGGTCTGCTGTTGGACTACCTG
Source organism: bacterium (assembly GCA_030432015.1). Lineage (GTDB taxonomy): Bacteria > Planctomycetota > Planctomycetia > Pirellulales > Pirellulaceae > ARS98. The sequence goes on along the minus strand of JAUIHJ010000087.1, from coordinate 14,366 downwards.
AGATTCAATAACAGGCCGATGCAGCTGGATCCGCAGGGAGCGGCCGAATTCGCCAAGCTGGTCCGTGAGTCTCAGACGCCGCCGGAGTTGCAACAATACAAAGAAGCGAGCCTGACGGAACTGATGCGGCGCATCAGCGCGGCGGTGCGGCACCAACAGCCGGGGATCAAGGTGGCCATTTACTCATGGGGACCTCACGTAACGCAGAACCACCGTGTCGCTCAAGATTGGAAAACGTGGGCTCGCCAGGAATATATCGACATGGTGAATGTGTCAGGCTATTGCTACCCGCAGAACTATGGCGATCGCTACTTGCAGGTGTTTGAGGATCGACTCCGCGGCGCTCTGCAGATCAACCAAGCGTTGGATCGGCCGATTGATGTCACCTTGTGCCTGGGCATCAAGACGAGTCACGGCCAAATCGACGCCGCGACCGACGTTCAGGATTATCTCCGTATCGCCCAGCGGTTGGGAGTCGACGGGGCTGCCGTCTTCACCTGGTCCTACTTGCAGCCATATCTCGAGGACATTAAACGCGACGGCTATTTCGTTGCGTTTCAAGCCGGCCTGACCAACCGACCGTGACAAGGAACGATCGGTCGCCTGCACGACCATTGCCAGGAGGTGAAGACTCAATCTGCCGCAGGAGGCGAAGACTCATGAAAAGTCGAGCATCACCGGCTTAACAGGATGCACTCTCCGTGCGGCGCCCCAATAATGGGCGACGTGCGACGAATACTCCCTTAATCTTAAACTCATCTTACGGACCAGCCGCGCATCGCGCAGCGCCGGCAATTATAGTGGTGGTCGCGAAGTCATCGCGGCAGCCACGCCGGGCACCGAAGTCTTAATTGTTAACAACTGGGAACATGTGCGCGGATGTCAGCAACAACGACGCCCGCCTTGGGCAGACCAGTCCCCCGGTGGCGGTTACGCGTCGCATCGGCGAGGCAATGACAAAGCATGACCGAATTGATCGAAACTGCATTTAGTCCTACCACGGTCCCGGCGACCGTCTTGCTGCTGACCGTCGCCCTGTATTGGACGGTGGCGGTGGTCGGAGGGCTCGGCTTCGACTTCCTCGACCTTGACCTGGATTTCGACGCGGACTTCGATGCCGATACGACGTTCGATACCGTCATGAGTGCAGGCGCCGTCACGCTCAAATTCCTGAATATCGGACGACTTCCAATTAACATATGGGTAAGCTTCTTCGCCGTGGCGTTCTGGGTGATCTCGATGCTCTGGCGTTCTCCAGAAGAAGCGTCCACGGTGCTGGGCATCGCGGGGACGATCGTCCGCAACGGAGCCGTCGCGTTGTTGCCGACGAAACTGGCAACACAACCCTTACGAGGTAAGTTTGAACCGATCGAACCCGAAAGCGCGGAAAACCTGCTTGACCGCGTCGGTACGGTTACGACCGCCGAGGTCACGCGCACCGGCGGCCAAGCCCGATTCACGTCGGACGCGTCCCCGCTGTTGCTCAATGTTCGCACCACGCAAGCGGTCCTGGCCAAAGGCGAGCAAGTACGGATTGTCGACTACGACGCAGTCACCCATGTTTACACCGTAGAGAAAGCTAGCCCGAAAGAACTTTGAGGAATAAACAATGACATTGCAACTTGCGGATAGTTTGTTGCTGGGCGTCTCGGTTTGGACGACGATCGGCATCGGAGCCCTTTGTCTCTTTGGCTTCGTCGTCGCGATGCTGATGCTGTTCTCGCAGTTTTATCGCAAGGTCGGTCCGGAGCAAGCGCTGGTCCGTTCCGGCCAGGGCGGCTTGCGGGCTGCCACCGGCAGCGGCATCTTTGTCATTCCGGTGCTGCACCGTGTCGACCAAATGGATCTCTCCGTCAAGAGGATCGAGATCGCCCGGCGCGGCGAGGCTGGCTTAATTTGCCAGGACAATATTCGCGCCGACATCGAAGTTGCATTCTTTGTGCGCGTCAACAACACGCGCGACGACATCCTGCAGGTCGCACAGTCGCTGGGCTGCAAGCGTGCCTCCGAACGTGATGCGCTGATCGAACTGTTCGACGCAAAATTCTCCGAAGCACTCAAGACCGTCGGCAAGAAGTTTGACTTTGTCGAGCTATTTGTGGAGCGAGACAACTTCAAGATGGAAATCTTGAAGGTCACCGGGACCGATCTCAACGGTTATGTTCTGGACGACTGTGCGATCGATTACCTCGAGCAGACGCCGGTCGACAAGCTGGACCCGCGCAACATTCTGGACGCCGAGGGCATCAAGAAGATTACGGACCTGACAGCGCGGGAACACATCATCTCGAACGATATCAGCCGGGAAAAAGAGAAGACGATCCGAAAGCAGGATGTCGAAGCTCGCGAGGCGATTCTGGAACTGGATCGGCAACAGGCGGAGGCGGAAGAGCGTCAGAAACGGGAGATCGCCGAGATTACGGCGCGTGAGAATTCACAGGCAGAGAAAGTGCGTGAAGAGGAGCGATTGAAGGCGGAAACGGCTCGCATTCACACACAGGAAGAGATTCGGATCGCCGAAGAGAATCGCGATCGGCAGATTATTGTGGCCCAGCGCAACAAAGAGCGAACCGACGCGGTCGAAGTCGAACGAGTCGAACGGGATCGCATGCTTGAATTGACCGAACGCGAACGGCTCGTCGGCGTCGCGGATGTCGAGAAAGAAAAAGCGATCGAAGTCGAGCGGCGAAACATTCAGGAAGTCATTCGAGAACGAGTCGTTGTCGAGCGGGCCGTGGTCGAAGAGCAGGAACGCATCAAGGACACCGAGGCGTTCGCCGGCGCCGACCGAAAGAAGAAGGTGACTGTGACGGCAGCCGAAGAGGCGGCCCAGCAGTCCTTGGTCAAAGAAGTTAAGGCAGCCGAAGCGTCGAAAACCGCCGCCGAACTGCTGTCTCAACAGGCGGTCATCGAAGCAGAGGGGCATCGTGCCTCGTCCGAAAAAAGGATGCAGGCCACCAAGATGCTCGCCGAAGCGAAGACAGCAGACGAAGCAGCGGCAGGCTTGGCGGATGCTCAGGTTACGATTGCCAAAGCCGAAGCCGTCGAGAAGCATGGGATCGCCGAAGCCAATGTGATTCAGTCCAAGATGGTCGCCGAGGCCAAGGGTCAGGAAGCCAAGGCGGTCGGCATCGAGAAGGAAGGTACAGCCGAAGCGACCGTGTTGCATTTGCGTTATTCCAGCGAAGCCAAGGGAATCGAAGAAAAGGCCGAGGCGATGAAGCTGTTCGACTCCGTCGGCAAGGAACACGAAGAGTTCAAGCTGCGGTTACAGAAAGATCAGGACATCGAAATCGCGGCGATTCAAGCGCAGATTCCAATTGCCGAAGCCCAGTCGAACATTGTCGGTGAAGCGATGAAATCCGCGCGGATCGACATCGTCGGTGGCGAAAGCGAGTTCTTCGATCGCGTGCTTCAATCCGTCAAGGGCGGCAAGGTGATCGATCGTTTCATTGACAACAGCCAACACGTGTCCGACGTCAAGAACACGTTCTTCAACGGCAATCCCGAGTATTTTCGTGATCGACTGCAAGCCCTCGTCAAAGAGTTGAACCTCAGCACGGACGACATCAAGGATCTCTCGATCGCGGCGCTAATCGGAAAGATGATTGGAGCGGCCAACAGCGACGGAGTGCGGAATGAACTCGGACGCTTGCTCGGCCTGGCAGCGCAAGCCGGCCTGATTGACGAGCGGGTTGCGACCCTGAAGCTCGACGATGCCGGCGTGGTCTCGTCCGAGAAGCGCGGCGACGACAAGCCGAAGGTCTGATTCGTCCGCCCGGATCGCTTGCCGCGGTAGGCTCGGCGGAGGTCGCCTCTCTCCGGCGGGCCGTACCTGCGGCGTTGATGTTCACGTCACGCTAACACTACCAACGCATGTCTGAAACAACCGAGCAAACTCCGAATCCCGAGCCGCCGGCCGAACTCGAAGGCGGGACGTACGAGATCATTCGTAACCGGTTGATGTCGCATGGGAAGGAGATGCGCGCACGACTCGCCAAGCTCAACGACGCGCGCCGCGACGTCTTCGGGGCCATCGAGACCGAGCTGATCGAGACGGCTCGGATTACCACCGAACACAACTGTGTTCCGCGGGACATGGTCGTCGTCGGCAGGCACCTCCTGTTCGGTTACAACATTCACTTTGGGCTGAAGACGGAGACGAACCTGCGCGACGTGTTTTCCGTCTTCGAATTCGCGGCAGGGGAATTCCATCAGCAATCACTGACCTTGATTCAGGACGAGCGGTTTGAGCGAGATTTTGCCGAAATCTACCGCTATTACAAACAGGCTGTGTTCGCGAAGTTCATGCGTCTGGGTCCGCACTTGTACATGGTGTTTCGCGTCGGCAAATCGCCAACGGACATCAAGAGTTTCAAGTGGGCGGTGGCCGGCAACGAACTGCACTACCTTGACAATCGAAGTGACCATGAGGTCCGTTTTCCGCCACAGCATCAGTTCGAATGGGTGCGAACGACCCGGGACATGCATTATGCGGGGGTCCATCCTCATATTTCGATTGAAGACCGCGTCTTCGTGGAAACGGTCGGCGGCGACCTGACGATCAAGATCGAGAACAACACCGAGTCTGGGGAGGGCATTTACGCCGAACCGGTCGACAATCCCGATCAAACACTCGACGATGCCGAGGTGTTCTACGCGATCGTCGGGAACATCATCTTGCTCAAGATTCGTCCCTACCAGGAAACGGCCTTTCGACATATTGCGTACAACGAAAAAACGAACCATGCCACGCGGCTGGACGCCATCGCCGACGCGTGCGTCCTCCTGCCGGACGACCAGGGCCTGATCTTTTCCAACGGCTACTATTTGCAGTCCGGTGAGTCCAAGACGTTTGGGAACGATCTGGCTCAGATGATGTACGAGCGGCGGTTGGCGGCGCCCAACGGTGAAGACTTCCTCTACACCTTTTACAACCGCGAATCAGGCACGTACATCCTGCTGCCGTACCATCTGATTGAACAACGGGTTGATACGCCCGTGATTTGTCACGGGTTTACGATCTTTGATACCGGCGAGATGATCTGCTTTAAGACGCAGGAAGAAGCGCAGAAGCACCATGCGATTCAAGTCTGGCGAACGCCGTATGTCGGCGAGGACTATCTTCCGCCGATGCAGTCCGAGTCGTTCTTGGCGAAGATCGGAAACCGCGACATTGTCCGCGGCATGGCCGAATGCCACGAAGTGTTGGCGTTAATAGACCGCGAGGATGTCTACGCAAGTCTCTACATCGATATCGTCAAGAAGACGACGGATGTTGTGGACAGCTATTTTTGGCTGGAGAACGCCGAGACGTTCCAGCTGAAGGAACCGCTAACGGCGATTCGCGGGGCCGCCTCGTCCGCAATCGATGAATTTGAAAAGGTTACGCGTGCCAAGCGGAACACGGCTGAGCAGACGACACAGGTCAGTCGCCAAGCCCGCGACGTCCTGGGGGCGATTCACCACCGACGATTCGCACACATCAACGAATTCGTCGAATCGTTAGCTTCGTTGCGCCGCCTCCGTGGCGAAATCATTTCCTTGCGGGACCTGCGTTATGTCGAGACGCATGCGATTGATCAGTTGGAAGCCGAAGTCGAGGAGCACACCGAACGCCTGTCGCATCGGTGCGTTGAATTCCTGCTGAAGCCCGACTCGCTGCAACCGTACGCCGATCACGTGGCGGCCGAGTCCGTGAAAATTGACGGGTTGACCAAGGCCACCGAAGCCAAGGCGCTGCAAGAGGAGATTGCTACCAGTGCCGGCGAGTTGGAAATGCTGATCGAGATCGTCAGCAATCTCAAGATTGACGACGCCACACATCGCACGTCGATCATCGACAACATTTCGACGATCTTCGGCGTAGTGAATCAGGCCCGCGCGGCGCTAAAACGAAAGTTGAAGGAGCTGGCGTCGGTCGAAGGTGTGGCAGAGTTCAATTCGCAACTCAAGCTGTTGAACCAGGGCGTCATTAACTACCTCGACATCTGCGATACGCCTCAAAAGTGCGAAGAGTATCTGACGAAAGTCATGATTCAGCTGGAAGAGCTGGAAGGCCGCTTCGCGGAGTTCGACGAGTTCATCGTTCAACTGACCGATAAACGGGAAGAAATCTACAACGCGTTTGAGAATCGCCGACTGGGGCTCGTCGAGGCACGCAATCGACGTGCCGAGGCGTTGATGAGCGCCGCCGAGCGAATTCTGAAGGGCATCAAGAACCGCGTCGACAATCTGGATGCGGTCAGCGAGATCAACGGCTACTTCGCCGGTGACTTGATGATCGAAAAGATTCGCGACATCGTCAGCCAGTTGGAAGAGCTGGAAGACAGCGTCAAGGTCGGAGACATCCATAGTCAGCTCAAGACGATTCGGGAAGACGCCGTTCGCCAGCTGAAGGATCGCGACGAGCTCTATGTCGGCGGCAAGAATATCATTCAGTTTGGCAGCCACCGGTTTGCCGTCAACGTCCAGCAACTTGACCTGACAACCGTCTTTCGCGATGACCAGTTGATGTTGCATTTGACGGGCACGGGATTTTTCGAGCCGATAACCGACACGGAACTCGTCTCCCTTTCCGACGTCTGGCGACAGGAGGTCGTTTCCGAGAATCGAGACGTCTATCGGGGCGAATATCTCGCGTATCGCATTCTCCAGGCAGCACTGGATCCCCGCGCGCAACTGGGCGAGGAACCCGCCCTGTCGGTCGAACGGCTCGCCGAAGCGGACGACGCCGAACTTCTCGATTATGTGCGGCGATTCATGGGCCCTCGCTACTCGGAAGCCTATTCGAAGGGAGTCCATGATCTCGATGCGGCACGCATCGCCAAATCGCTGGCTCGGATGCAGGTGGGAATCGGTCTGCTGCGATTTCACACTCAGGCGCGTGCCATGGCCCGTGTGTACTGGGACCATTTCGTGGATCCTCAGCAGAAGGCGCTGATGGCGGCCAAGTTGCAGAGTTGCGGCATCATCGGAACGTTGTTTCCCAACACCGGACAGCAAGAACATTACGTACATGCCTTGGCGGCGATGCTGGGAGCGTTCGCGGAGCAGTACCCGTTGTTCCCCGCCTCGCTGACCGACGAAGCAGCCCCCTATCTGTTTCACGAACTCGCCGCAGGAGGCGAGTTCGTTGTCAGTCGCATCGCCAGTGAATTGCGCGACTCGTTTCACGCCCATCTGACGGCCACGCGTTATGCGGACAAATTCTCGAGTTCGCTCGGTCGACTCGATCAGGACCCTGCCGGCCGCCTGGTGCTCGCCCGCGACTGGGTCGAAGCGTTCCTGGATGCGCCAACGGCAGGGGCGACCAGCAGTCAACCAGCCGACCAGCGCGACTACATTGATGAAGTCGCGGCCTTGCTGGTGGCAGGCAAAGTCCATCGGAATCAGATTGTGGACGGCCAGGTAACGGACGACCTGCAGGAGATGTCCGGCGGTCATCCGGTGATTCAGGATCGCCGGTATCACTTACACTTCAATCGATTCACACGCAAGCTCACCGAATACGATTCCCGCGTCGTCCCGCGCTTCCAACGTTTCGTCGAGCTAAAGCGGGAGATTGTCGATGCGGCGCGTGACGAGATGCGACTCGAGGAGTTCCGACCGCGGGTCTTGACATCGTTCGTTCGCAATAAGCTGATTGATGCCGTCTACCTTCCGCTGATCGGCGATAATCTGGCGAAGCAGATCGGCGTCGTGGGCGAACAGAAACGAACCGATCTGATGGGCCTGCTGCTGCTGGTCTCGCCGCCCGGCTATGGCAAGACGACGTTGATGGAGTACCTGGCCAATCGGCTGGGCGTGATCTTCATGAAAATTAACGGACCGGCCATCGGTCACCAAGTCACGTCGCTGGACCCGTCGGAGGCAACCAACGCGGCAGCGCGGGAGGAAGTCGAAAAGTTGAATCTGGCGTTGGAGATGGGCGACAACGTGATGATCTATCTCGACGACATCCAACACTGCAATCCAGAGTTTCTCCAGAAATTCATTTCTTTGTGCGATGCGCAGCGCAAGATTGAAGGTGTCTACAAAGGGCACACGCGAACCTACGATTTACGAGGCCGCACCGTGGCGGTGGTGATGGCTGGCAACCCGTATACCGAGAGTGGCGAAAAGTTTCAGATTCCTGACATGCTCGCCAATCGCGCCGACGTTTATAACCTGGGCGAGATCATTGGCGAGAGTGCGGACGTGTTCGAGATGAGCTACCTCGAGAACTCGCTGACTTCAAACCCCGTGCTTAACAATCTGGCCAGCCGTTCGCAGGCTGACGTGTATGAAGTGATGCGCCTGGCCCAATTTGACAATCGCGAAGACGTCAATCTTGAAGGCAACTATTCCCTGGAAGAGTTGAACGAAATGGTTGCCGTGATGAAAAAGCTGATGCGCGTCCGCGACATCGTGCTGGCGGTCAACCGCGAATACATTCGCTCGGCGGGTCAGGCGGACGAGTATCGGACAGAGCCGCCATTCAAGCTCCAAGGGTCGTATCGCAATATGAACCGGATCGCCGAGAAAGTCGTTCCGATCATGAACGACGATGAACTCGAGGCGTTGATCCTGTCGAGCTACGAGAACGATTCGCAGACGCTGACCTCGGATCAGGAAGCGAACATGCTGAAGTTCCGAGAACTGATGGGGATCATCACGCCGGACGAAGCGATTCGCTGGGATGACATCAAACGCACCTTCGCTACGAACGTCAAGCTTCGAGGTGTTGATGCCGACAGCGAAGTCGCGCAGGTGCTGGTCCAGCTCGGCTCACTGAACGATGGCCTGCATGCGATCCGCCGCGCGCTGGACGATGGAATCGGTCAATTGGCGACGCCGGAGGAAGGTCGACCTGACGCCGATGTGCAAGTCGCACGTGTGGTCGACGAACTGCATATGCTGGGCGACGGCATGACGTCCATCAGCGCGGCCCTGGCGCGTGGCGTTGAACAGCTGGCCGAGGCGCCGGCCGAATCAGCACAGCTCTCGACCGCGGCGCTGGAAGCCCTGGCAAAGCGGTTACAATCTGGCAGCTCAGCCGGCGACATCGCTGGCGACACGCGCCGCATTATCGTGCAATATCGGCTGCCCAAGGAAGTCGTTGCTGTGCTGACCCACCAATTCAAGCTGATGCAGGGGTGGATGATGCCGATCTTGAATGCGGCCAACCTGCAGAGCTCGGATATCCAGCAGTTGCAGCGATCTCTGGATGCGACGCTAAATTCCTATGCCACCTTGGTTGAACATCTGGAAGACTTGCCGCCACAGCCGCCATCGTCCTGAGCGAACTCGTTGACCCACCCGGAAGTAGCGCCGCACACACAAATTGCAGACGAGCGATTTCCATCTGGTTATCACCTTCAGTAAACTACCGTTGCGGTCGGGCGAATTTAACTTCTGAGGCCCTTTGAAGCGAGGTGGTGGCGTGGAATCGCAAACAAACAAATGTCCCTTCTGTACGATCGAGGACGGGTTTGTCGTTCTCATGACGGAGACCGCCTTCGCGATCAAAGACGGCTATCCGGTTTCGAAAGGTCACACGCTCGTCGTGCCTCGCAAGCACGTAGCCAATCTCTTCGAATTGGCTCGACACGAGCAACTCGCGCTTTGGGATCTTGTCGAACGGGTGCGTGAGCGCTTGGTCGAGGAACACCAACCTGACGGATTCAATATTGGGCTCAATGATGGGCTGGCGGCGGGGCAGACCGTTCCTCACGTTCACGTTCATGTCATTCCCCGCTACAACGGCGATGTTCCCGACCCGCGCGGCGGGATTCGCTGGGTGGTTCCCGCCAAAGCACCCTACTGGGAATAGCCGGACCGGGAACACCCGCGCTGCTCGCGGCACGCCATTTTCTCTGCCGGGGCAGGATCCACGGGGCAGGATATCTGGCGTGTTGCGCCTCGTTCGAAATGTCGACGGTTTGGCGTGATTCGCCACCAGTTGGTGTGCCCCGCGTAACGGCGAAGCAGTGCGCGGCGCGTCAGGCCAAACGTCGGATTGTGCCAGTTATTCAGGATAGGCGAGTTGGCGAAGGTTTTGTCATTGGGCGCTATACGGCTGGACGAAAGAGATCGTGGCGATGGATTTTGCTGTTAGTACGAATGGCCGAGGGAGCGGCGTGATCATACCACCGCTTTCCCGGAGAAAGTCCTCATGTACACGATGCCGCAAGATCCTGCCGTCATCCTGGTTATCGACGAAGACGCCCTGGCCTTAACGGGTGTTGCAGCCACGCTGGATATGGCGGGCTACGAATGCCACTGTGCGCGTGACGCCGAAGCGGCCTTCAAAGCAGCCCGGGCACTCAATCTCGACTTGGTGATTTGCGACGTCAAGGTTCAGGAAGGGAGTGGTCTGGAACTATGCAAAAAGTTGCGTCAGGAACCGGGTAACGACGATGTACCCGTTCTCTATGTCTCCAGTTCGCAGGCGCCCGATATTATTCGCAGGTCGCACGAAGCCGGAGGTGCATACTACCTCCGCAAGCCTTTTGACCCCGACGTGCTGATCGAACTGGTCGGCAAGGCACTCTGGATGCCGCACCTTGTGCAGTCACGGATCAGCCGCCACGAACCTGCCAGCCTCCCGCGTCCTTCCGGCTTGGGGCACCGCCGCCGCAACGAAGGGCGCCGGGCCGAGTCATTTGGGGCTGAATTGTACGAATAACCGATCGCTTGAACGACCAACAACCATCGCAGCCGGATTGACCGCTGCGAAGTTCTCCGCGATGTTCGCCCCGGCCTGCTCTGGGGCGATCATCGTTTCTTGATGCGCCGCGGTCGCGGTTAACGTTATACTTAGGGACGACGCCGGCATTATTTCCTCCAAGTGCCTGCCGACGGCGGATCGTGGTGCTCCACGGTTCGGCAGTCGTCGTCGGGCGCAAAACGTCGAATTGGCTCTTGCGTCGCGGCTTGGCGAACGTTTCGCCTGCCCCGCCTGCGACATCACAGCGGAGAATTCGTGTGCAAGAACGTTTGATTTTTCGCGTTATCACCGTGGCGGCATTCTGCGCGATTGTCAGCGGGAGCCTCGTCCGAACGCATGGCCAAACGGATGACGGGGCGAGCGGCCGGATCGATCCACCCCCTCCCAGCGCCCCAGACGACTTGGCCTCCGGCTTGACGTTGCCCGTGATGTGGGAAACCAGTCCACCACTGATCGCACCGGAGGAACGTCAGCTCGAACCAAGTCGTGCCCAGAAGGACCCGACCATCGTGTTTCATGAGGGTGTGTGGCACGTCTTTATGACAGTCAAGCTTCCCGGCCGTTCCGCGATTGAGTACTGCTCGTTTCGCGACTGGAAAGATGCCAACGCCTCGCAGCGCACCCTCCTGCGCATCAGTCCCAGCGACTACTACTGCGCGCCGCAGGTGTTCTATTTCGTGCCGCACCAGAAGTGGTATCTGATTTATCAAATGGGTGCGCCCGGTGCCAAGAAGATGTGGGTGGCCTACTCGACGACAACCGACATCGACGATCCCGCGTCGTGGACACAGGCAGAGGCCATTCTCGATGGCGGCGCGGATGACCGCCGAATCGTGGGCGGTCTCGACTACTGGATCGTCTGCGACGAGGTGCGGGCTTATTTGTTCTTCACCAGCCTGAACGGCAAGATGTGGCGAATGTGGACGCCGATCGAGGCCTTCCCTCGCGGTTTCGATCATTGCGAAGTTGCACTGCAAGCAAGAATTTTCGAAGCCAGCCACACGTATCGGCTCAAGGGGACCGGAAAATTCTTGACCATCGTCGAGGAGAACGGCCAGCGTTATTACAAGGCGTACCTGGCAAATCGCCTTGACGGCCAGTGGACGCCACTGGCGGACACGGTGGCCCGCCCCTTTGCCGGCGCGCGGAACATTCGCCCCGCACCAGGTGTCACCGCTTGGACGGACAATGTCAGCCATGGCGAACTGATTCGTGATGGCGTCGACCAAACAATGACAGTTGATCCGCACGACCTGAAATTCGTCTTTCAAGGGATGCTGAACAAGCATAAGTCAGGCAAGGGCTACGGGGCTTTTCAGTGGCGGATCGGCCTGCTCACGCCCGTGGCGCCGTGACGCGTGGCGTGGAGCCCCAACCACCCCGCCAGCAGGACGGCGTCCTTCCCCGATCGAGCGCGCGTCATGTTATGATGGCGTTCTGAATCGGACATGTCGTTCTTGCGGAGGTTGTCATATGCAACGATGGCTGACTGTGCTGCTCTGGACCGTAATTGCGGCTGCGAATCTGACCGTCGTGGCAGCCGATGCGAATCGGTTGTCCTATCTGGATGCGGCGTGCGACCCTTACTACGTGGGCCGCGACTTTCCCACACTGTCGACGCCGCAATGGGTTGGCGAGGAAGGTGTCGAAGCGGTCGTGGTGCTGGCCATCGATGACATGCGCGATACGGCCAAGTACGAATCCTACCTGCGGCCGATTCTACGCAGGCTCAAGCAGATCGACGGCCGTGCGCCTGTCAGCATCATGACATGCAATGTCGACCCGACGGATCCTCAGCTTCAGGCATGGCTGGACGAGGGTTTGAGTATCGAAGTTCACACCGTTGACCATCCCTGCCCGCTGCTCAATGGGGGCGATTTCGCCAAAGCCAAAAGCACCTACGATCGTTGTGTCGACCTGTTGAACCGCATTCCCGGAAACCAGCCGGTCGCATTTCGCATGCCCTGCTGCGACTCGCGCAACACTCCAAGCCCCCGGTTCTGGACGGAGATTTTCGATCACCGGACCGCTGGGAACAATTTCCTGCAGATTGACACATCCGTTTTCAATATCACGACACCGCAGGACCAATCGCTGCCGCGGGAGCTCGTCCTCGATGCCGATGGTACGGAGCGATTTCGCAAGTATCTGCCGTTTCCTTCCTTCGTCAATACGATCGAAGACTACCCTTATCCCTACGTGATCGGCGGATCGTGCTGGGAGTTTCCCTGCATCGTGCCGAGCGACTGGGAGGCTCAGAATCTACAGCAGCCCAATAACCCCCGCACCGTTGCTGACATGAAAGCGGCCCTCGATGCCGTGGTTCTCAAACAGGGAACCTTTAACCTCGTGTTTCATCCTCACGGCTGGATTCGCAGCGATCAGGTCGTGGAATTGATCGATCATGCCGTCGCCAAGCACGGGCGCAAAGTGAAGTTTCTGACGTTTCGTGAAGCGCTCGACCGGATCAACACCAACCTGCTTCAAGGTCGCCCGCTCCGTCGATCAGACGGAGGCGACCAGGGTGTCCGCCTGGTCGACCTGAACAACGACGGCCACCTGGACGTGGTCCACGGTAGCGATGGCCGGCTGCAAAGTCTGCTCTGGCAACCCGCGAAGAAAACATGGTGGACAACCAGCTTTCCGGTCACGCTGAACGAACCGGAAAAGCACGCACCGCAATTCGGCGTCGTTCGACCGGATGGCTACGCGTCGGTCCACGTGGCGAATTTTTCCTGGCAATTCACGGCACAGGGCTGGGAGGCCGTCGGAGGTCGGTTATCCGATAGCGGATCGGCAGGAAAATGGTCTCAGTTGCGCGACCTGGACGGCGACGGCATCTGCGAACGGATTCAAGCAGACGGCGTTTGGCGCTGGAACGGTGCGCCAACGGCGAATTCCACCCCAGCCACAAAGCCGGCATCCGAGATCGATCCGTCTGATGACGCGACAACCGCGACGGCGCGGCCGCTACTGGGCCGTTGGACCAAGACGGATGTGCGACTGCCCGAGGACTTGGAAGACCCGGAAACCAGTGTCCGGTTTCTGGACGTCAATCAGGACCAACGCCTGGACTTACTTGTCTCCGGTGCGAACCGGTATGGGCTGCACCTCTATCAGGATCTCCAGCGCGGATGGCTCCCCACACAGGTTGCCGGTCGGCATGGCGAAGGCCAGTCGCCGGCCTTGCCGCGGTTTTATCGACCCGATGGAACCAATCACGGCGTCTGGGCGCATTCTCAACACCTGTGGGTTCAGAATGAGGACACGGATCGCTTGCCCGATGGAGTCGACCGGGTTTCATTCGAGCAGTTAGTTGCCCACGCCGCCAGCAACGATTCCACGCGTGACGAAACGGGGTACGAACCACCTCGTTCGCCGGACGCGGCCTTGGCGACGATGCGCACGACCGGTCGCGAACGTCTGGTCGTCGAACTCGTCGCCGCCGAGCCGCTGGTCACCGATCCCGTCGCCTTCGACTGGGGGCCGGACGGCCGGCTCTGGGTTGTCGAGATGCGAGACTACCCCAACGGCATCAACTGGCACGGCAAGGGAGACCCGATTGGACAGCCGGGGGGCCGGGTCAAGGTGCTGACGGATGATGACGGTGATGGCCGGTTCGATTCGGCTGCCGTCTTCCTGGATGGCATCCCTT
>JAUIHJ010000086.1 GCA_030432015.1 bacterium | reverse complement strand
TCCTTGTAGTTGGGGTGGAAGGCCAGCCCCAAGAACCCCTCCTCATTCTGCCGGTCGCTGTACTTTACTTTCTTCGAGAGATCCAGAAAGACCTTGGTCTCGGTCGCCTGTTGATCGTTCTGAAAGACGTAGATCACACCGCGTTGGGTGGCGACAAAAACACGGTCGCTGCCATCGCCGGCATGGGTCAAGGCGATCGGTCGCAACGGCCGGGGTTTTCCATCGTCGGTGACGGGATTCCAACCGCTCCACTTCAGCTTCGGGAATGCCACTTCGGGCTTGTAAGCCAAGGTTCCATCGACCGGGTCCAACTGGTCCGACGCGCCACTCAACTCGCGGATCTTGATGTTGCGGTAGGCCACTTCGTTGCCGTGATCCTGCAGGCAGATGTAGCCGGTTGTGGCTTTGCCGAATTTCTCCCATTTGGAAAACTTGCTCTTGGCAACCCGCTGGTCCCAATCCTTGCTCCCTTTCTGATACCGCGCGTAGCGCACGCCATTCATGTACGTGGCACAACTCTCAGGGGTGATTCGAATCCGCAAATGATTCCATTGACCGGCCGGCTTGGTCGCATCGACCGAAGCTGGGTACAGCTGATAGAGCCAACCCGATTTCTGCGGGTCCGTCCCATCAACGTTGTCTTGGATCTGAATTTCCGGACCGGTCAAGTACGGCGCACCTTTCACGCTCTCATCCACGTGAAACATGATGCCGCTGTTGCCACCCTTGGAAATCTTGAAGTCGATCGACAGTTCGAAGCTTTCGTATTGATCTGTCGTGACGATGTCGCCGGCACCGCCATCCACACGCGCCAAGGCCCCATCGACGACCTTCCAACCAGCAGAAATCCCTTCCTTGTTGAAGTTGCGCCAGCCGGAGGTCGTCTTGCCATCGAATAAGAGCTTCCAACCGGAACGCTGCTCGACATCCGACAGCGAATTCAGTTCCTCGCCCTGGCCTGGCAACGTTATCGCCAAAAGCCCGCAGGCCAGGCCGGCAAGCAATACGTTCTTAGTTGTGATTATCATGAGCTACAAGTTCTCCGAAGCAGGGACCTGACGTGGGAACGGCAATCGCGTGATCACCGGAAAAGAACGTTCGGATTATAATCCGTACCACAACGCAGTTGAATGGTTGCGGTTGTAAATCCAGGGCGAATGTGTTTTTCAATCAGCGAGGCTTGTCACGCGACACGTCCGCAGCGCGTAGAGTCAACAACCGCAAACCCGCCGCTGCAAACCGGCCCCCGCACCAACGCGCGCTGCAATTTTGTTCGCGCAGGCGCAAGCTCGGCATCGACCAGGATCCGCGTGCCCAAGCAGAACTCCTCCACCAGGGTTCCCGGGCGACAAGCAACGTCAATCACTCAGCGGCAGCAGTTCGACCTTGCGAAATTGAACTGGATGGCTCTCTGACTGCAGCGAGATGGTCCCACCGCTCAGCATCAGCTCGCCATCCTTGATCAGCTGCTGGGCATCCTTGTCGCGATCATCCAGTTGTGGATTTTCGTAAGACAATACCACGTCGCCATTGATCATGTGTTTGATCACCTTATTTCCACGCACTTCGATTTCGCAGGTAACCCATTGGTCGCCGTGAAATGTCTTTGAAGTCGAAGTCGTGCAATGGCGCTTGACGAGCTGTCCATCCATGACAACATTCGTCCCCGGCGTGCAGAGGTTGCCGGTATTGCGATTATCGACGCCATTGCCCCCCAACAACTGAACTTCGATCGAGACAGGGAATCTCTGATCTTTGGACATGGACTGCGGGGACTGCCCGTGCACCATGACGCCGCTATTGCGGATTGCCCAACCGGGTCCGCCAGCAACCTGATCGCCAACGAAGCGATACTCCAGACGCATCCGGTAGTTCGAAAATGGCCGGTCATAGAACAAATGGCCAAACTGTTCGTCAAAGGTCTCGTACTTGTCGTAGGAGACGGTCAGCAATCCGTCAACGACCCGGAATGTTTCGCCGAAGTTCTCACCCACTGCATGGTTTCGGATCTTTGGGGTCCAACCTTGCAGATCCTTGCCGTTGAATAGCTGGATCCATTCAGCCGGCTCCGCTGCCTGGCCAACGCCGGACACCAATAAGGCAACAAACAGGACCGAGGCAAGGCGGACGACGTGACAGATCTTCATGAGACGACTTTCCGTTAAAGTTTGATTGCGCGGTGGTGCTGAATGAATGCCAGGCGATCGACTGGGGCTGGAAGGTGATTGAACGGAGCCGGCGTTTTCCTCTTGCTGGTCCGCACCCATGACCGTTCGCCAGGGACCGCTTTCGCATCGCCACTATTTTGATGTCGCCTGTCATGCCATGCAACTGGCGAAGCGTTGCCGGCCGCCGCTCACCGGCGAGACGTTCCATCATCTGGGTCAGCGCGGCGGCCTGCTTGGCAACTTGGACGCGGGGGCGGTGGATTCGCTCATCAGGTCGCTGTGGGAAAAGGACGAGCTGTGACTCGCGGCCCTTCCGTCTGCGACCGTCACCATGATCGCCTCGACATCGGGCAACTGATCGATCAACGATAATCCTTGCGCGACTCCCATTACGCTCAGCGCCGAGGCGAGGGCATCGGCGGTTGTGCCGTCGGGTGCGATCACCGTGACACTACTGCGATCGGTCAAGCCGAGCCCGGATTGAGGATCAATGATGTGCGAAAAGCGTTTCCCATTCAGTTCGACAAATTGCCAGGCATCGCCCGAGGTGGCAACCGCCGCATTCTGGATCGTCAGGATACGGCTCGGCGGTTGTTGCGCGTCCAAGGGCGCGACACCGACACGCCACCCCGGCTGTCCGGGCGGCGGGTCCCCCGCCACAATATCGCCGCCAGCATTGACCAAGGCGCGCGTCACGCCCAGCGACTGCATGGTCTTGAGGGCTTCGTCCGCGGCATAGCCCTTGGCAATACCTCCGAGATCAAGTCGCATGTCGGCACGCGTCAGCGATACGCCGCGTGTTTCGCGACTGAGCTTCAGCAAGGCGAAGCCGGTGGCGTGCCGTGCTGCAGCCAACAACTCTGGATCGGGCAACTGCTTCTGTCGTCGCGCCCGGCGCCATAGTTTTGTGAGCGGCCCGACGGTCACATCAAACGCGCCATCGGTCAGACGACTTACCTCTTGAGCGCGGGCGAGTACCTTGAATACGTCGTCGTCGACCACCTGCTGCGTGGGCGAGGCGGCACTTAGTTGACTGACGACCGAGTCGGGTTGATAGTCGCTAAGGAGACGATCCAAATCCGCAATGCGCTGAAAGGCGCCGGCGAAAGCCCGATTCGCCGTCGCCTCGTCGTTGGCGTACACAATAATCTGAAACTTGGTACCCATATGGATGTGGGCGTCCTGAAAACGGCTCGGCGGCGATTCACCGCCGGTGACCGACAGCACAAGAAGCGCCACCAGTTGGCAGGGGACAGGCATGGCAAGGAAAACTCCGCGGTGATCGTGGCCCGTGGCACCCTCTCAGGCCGGGGAAATCGGTGAACGCAACTTGCTTCCAGCGTAGTCGCTCGATCCGCACGAAAGCAAGGCACTCGAGTCGCGTGGCCGGACGGCCGGGAATCGTTCGACGATCCGCAGAATCAAGACGCCGCCCTCCCTCGAGAGGACCGTGTCGCTTGATTGAATCCGGCCGCCGGCGCGGGTATGCTTAAGGCACGAAATAAATGCCTCTCAATTAATATAGACACCGATCGCACTGAAGGAGATGACAGCATGTCTGAAAAGAAACAGGACAAGACCGACGCAGGATCGTCGCGGCGCGATTTCCTCAAGAAATCGTCGTTGCTCGTGGCGGCAGGCAGCACGGTCGTTGGGGGTTCGCTGAACATCGCACGGGCAGCACACTCGTTCGGTAGCGACACGATCAAGATCGGCCTGGTCGGTTGTGGCGGACGTGGCACCGGCGCTGCGACGCAAGCCCTGAATACGATGAAGAAGACCGACATCAACCCGAACGGCGAAGTCAAGTTGGTGGCCATGGCCGATGCCTTTGCCGATCGCTTGCAGGCCTCGTATCGGGGAATCAAAGGACAACACGGCGATCATGTGGACGTGCCGAAAGAGCGGCAGTTCGTCGGATTCGATGCGTACAAGCAGGTGCTCGACTGCGACATTGACCTGGTCATTCTGGCGACGTCGCCCGGCTTCCGCCCACTCCATATCGAGGCCGCTGCCAAAGCCGGCAAGCACATTTTCGCCGAAAAGCCGGTCGCGACCGATGCGGCTGTCGTGCGGCGGGTCCTGGCCGCAAACGAGATCATCAAAGAAAAGAACCTCGCCTGCGCCGTCGGCTTGCAGCGTCATCATGAGAAGCGGTACATCGAGACGATTAACCGCATCTGGGATGGTGCGATCGGCGACATTGTCACCACGCGCGTCTATTGGAATGGCGGGGGCGTCTGGGTACGACCTCGCAGCGACGATCAGACGGAACTCGAATATCAGATGCGAAACTGGTATTACTTCAACTGGTTATGCGGCGATCACATCAACGAACAGCACATCCACAATCTCGACGTCAGCAACTGGCAGTTGCAGGCTTACCCCGTGGAGTGCAACGGAATGGGCGGACGCGAAGTCCGCAATGGTCACGACCACGGCCAAATCTTCGACCACCACTTTTGCGAATATACGTACGAAAACGGCGTCAAGATGATCAGCCAGTGCCGCCACATCAAGGGGTGCTGGAACAGCGTCTCCGAACATGTGCATGGCACCAAGGGATCGGCCGACCTGAGCGGCAAGATCTACGATGCCAAGGGTGCCCAGGTTTGGGAATATGGCAAGGGTGGCGGTGGCGGTCATCAGGAAGAGCATTACGACCTGTTCGCTGCGTTGCGGAAGGGCGAGCGCCCCAACGAGGCCGATTACGGTGCCAAGAGCACGATGACGGCCATTCTCGGGCGGGACGCCACGTACTCCGGAAAACTCATCAAATGGGACGATGCCATTAGCAACAAGAACACGCTCGCCGACTTCGACGCGCTTCACGCGATGTCGGACAAAGCGCCCGTGACACCTGACCAGGACGGACATTACCCGGTACCCGTTCCGGGGACGACGAAGACCGTCAAGGTCTAGTTTCGAGACACGGGTGTGAGAAGCACAACAGGCCGGTCACCACGTGGCCGGCTTGTTTTTTGCGCCCAGGTCGTTCAAACCGATTGACGCGCGTCGTTCTGACGGCCGCCCTCCCACACCCTTGCGACGGCCGCTAGAACTGCTGGCATTGCCAGTTCCCCTGGCATCTGGGGGTGGGGGTCTTGCGGCTGTGCTTGTTTCGCGCCCACGCCCCTGAAACATTGACGCACCAACGGCTCCCCTCCTTGAAGTTCCCGAGCGCCAATTCGTCTGGGGCGAATGCCAATGAGAAGGGGCCGGAATCGCGTAACTTCAAAGTGCAGGAACGGGGCCTTGATTGGACTGGTCCGTGTTGGTCCATCAGTCCCTGTTTTCAATGCCTTGGTCTCATGACAGCATGGCTGGCAGGGCCGCGGAATCGGTTGGTGGGTGACGTTTTGCACGACCAACACCGCCGTCCAGGGCGGTGCCACGCGTAGCGGCGCAATTCGCCACAAATCACAGGCATCCGCTTCGCGTGATCCAGTTCGTGCGATTCGTGGCTGCCATTTCGACGCAAACCGCGGCGGTCCCGATCGCGATCCCAAAGGATGGCATGAGACCGCGGCCGTGCGGATTTTGGTCCCCCCCGAGATGAACGGCCGTCGTTCTGACATTGACCCTGGGTGGGCTTCCACTAAAATGCCGCGATTCTGTAGTTTACATCCATTGCCAGATCTCGTGCTGTGGCGTCCGCGCCGGACCGCGCGAACGATGCGGCCACGCCCAGCATTCGAATTTGCCCTTATGCCCGACGACCCCACTCCGAACGA
Organism: bacterium; assembly: GCA_030432015.1. Classification (GTDB taxonomy): domain Bacteria; phylum Planctomycetota; class Planctomycetia; order Pirellulales; family Pirellulaceae; genus ARS98. The sequence continues at coordinate 9,318 of JAUIHJ010000086.1, read as the reverse complement.
CGCCCCTTCGTCGCCCAGCGCTGATGATGACCGCAGCGCGATTGAAGCTGCGCGTCGCGAGAAACTCCGCAAGATCGCCGCGTTGGGCCACGACCCTTGGGGCGGCCGATTTGATGATCGCCAATGGATTGCTGACATTACCGCCCAAGCCGGAGAGGTGGTCTTTCAAGCCGAGTCGGGGGAGACCGTCAAGGTTCCGGAACTTGCGAAGATCGAAGTCCTGGACAAGAAGTCGGGGAGACCGATGACCCAATGGGTCGTGGGCGAAGATCAGGTGCAGTTCCGACAGTGGATCTCAGAATATGGCAAGGGCGAATTCGTGGGGCCGCGGGTGCGGGCCGCCGGTCGCGTGGTGCTCAGCCGTGACAAGGGCAAGTTGCAGTTCATCGACATTCAGGACATGACTGGGCGGGTGCAGTTATTTGTCGGCAAGCAGCAGATTGGCGACGACAATTGGGACCTCGTTAAGTGCGTCGATCTTGGCGACATCATCGGCGTGGACGGTCAATTGCGCCGCACGCGGACCGGCGAGCTATCGATCTTTGCCGAGAAGATCCACTTCCTGACAAAGACCATCGAACCACCTCCGGAAAAACACAAGGGGCTGACGGATCCAGAACTGCGGCAACGCATGCGGTACGTCGACTTAACGTACGGCGATGGCGTCCTGCAACGATTCGTTCATCGGACGCAGATTGTCCAATCGATCCGCGGCACGCTCGCTCAGGATCAGTTTCTGGAAATCGAGGGGCCGACGCTGCATTCGATCGCTGGTGGCGCGGCCGCGCGACCGTTCGAAACGCATCATAATGCGCTGGATCTCGATCTCTATATGCGGATCGCACTGGAGTTGCATCTCAAGCGACTGCTGGTCGGGGGCATGGAACGCGTCTACGAATTAGGCCGCGTTTATCGCAATGAAGGCATCAGCCCGCGGCACAATCCTGAGTTCACGATGCTGGAGGTCTATCAGGCCTTCGGCGACTACGGATCGATGATGGATCTGACCGAACGCCTGATCCTCGGCGCGATCGATGCGATCGGCGGCGAATATCAACGGCCCTGGGGCGACGCAGTGATCGACTTCACTCCGCCTTTTGCCCGCCGGACGTACCACGACCTGTTCACCGAGCATACGGGATTGGATCCCGACGACCACGCCGGCGCGGCCCAAGCGGCCGGAAAACTCGGCTTTGAAACCGCTCACAAGCACCCTGACGTCGTCAAGAACTTTCTCTTTGAAGAGAAGGTGGAAGACAGCCTTAAGGGACCGGTGTTCGTGATTGATTATCCGGCCAGCATTTGTCCGCTGACGAAGCGCAAGCGGGACAACCCGGAGATCGCCGAACGGTTTGAACTTTTTATCGAAGGTATGGAAATCGCCAACGCGTACACCGAGTTGAACGATCCGGACCTGCAAGAGGAGTTGTTTCGAACGCAGCTCGACGGCCTTTCCGAGGAGGACTCGATGGCGAAAATGGACAACGATTTCATTCGTGCCCTGCGCCACGGCATGCCACCGGCCGGCGGGCTCGGCGTCGGAATTGACCGGCTGGTGATGTTATTGACCAACTCGCAAACCATTCGAGATGTCATCCTCTTCCCCTTGTTACGACCGGAAGCAAATTAGCGGATTGCCCGGTTCGCTTCGAATCGGCAATCGAATGTAGACAACAAGACGGCTGGTGGAGACGCTCCGCCGATGCGGGGTAACCGAACGAGGACGTTCGGCACTGCCAGCGGTCCAAACGCCAAAGGATTGGCTATGTACAAGATGCTCCTCTCGTGGCGATATCTTCGCACGCGCTACATTGCCTTAGCCTCGATCATCAGCGTCACGCTGGGTGTGGCAACCTTGATCGTCGTCAACAGCGTAATGGCGGGCTTCACGCGCGAAATGAACGATCGCCTGCACGGCATCCTCTCCGACATCGTATTCGAAAGCGGGCTCGACGGCTTTCCCGACGCCGAGTGGCATATGGAGCAGATCCGCCACGAAATTGGCGACGATATTGAAGGCATGACGGCCGTTGTCCACGTGCCGGCGTTGATTCGCATGATGGTCCGCGGCGAATATCATACCCGGCAAATCAACCTGATCGGCGTCGACAAGGCGACCTATGCAAAAGTCAGCCATTTTGGCGAGTACCTGCAGCATCCAGAGAATCGTAAACAGCTTAGCTTTCTGCTCCGCGAGAATGGTTACGCACCAGAAAAGAAAGACTTCCCACCTTCAGGCTGGGAGCATCGTCGTCTGCGATCAGCGTTTGAGGAGGCGTTCGACCAAAGCTCGACACCACCACCGCCCGTCGTGCAGGCGGCCCATACAGAGCCCGCCGCGCCGGCGTCAGACGCTCCGCCAGAGGATCCTTACAGTAAGACCGGCGGGGATGCGGAGGCGGTCGTGTTCAACCCGGCCAAGGAGCAGCATCCCGGAATCATCATCGGGATCGCGTTGTGCTCCGTGCGGGCCCGCGACGACGAGGGTGAGGTTCAGGATTTTTACCTGTGTCGGCCGGGCGACGACGTCGAAGTCATTTTCCCCACTTCCGGCGCGTCAATGAAGGCGGCAAATTCGTTCTTCACGGTGGTCGATTTCTACGAGAGTCAGATGAGCGAATACGATTCCAGCTTTGCATTCGTGCCGCTGGAGCGTCTGCAAGATCTGCGTGGGATGATCGATCCGTCGACCGGAGTGAGTAAAGTCAGCTCGATCCAAATCAAGCTCAAGCCTGGTGCGGATTTGAATGCCGCCCGTGACAAACTGCGGGCCCGATTCCCCCAGAATCTTTACCCCTATCGCATCGACACATGGCGCGACATGCAAGGTCCACTGTTGGCGGCCGTGCGACTGGAAACGACGATTCTGAACATCCTGTTGTTCCTGATCATCGCGGTGGCTGGGTTCGGCATTCTGGCGACGTTCTTCATGATCGTGGTCGAGAAAACGCGTGACATCGGCATCCTGAAAGCCCTGGGTGCACCCAGTACCGGCGTCATGAGCATCTTTCTGAGCTACGGCGTGTCGCTGGGCGTTGTCGGATCAGGTGTTGGCATGGTGCTGGGGCTGCTGTTTGTCTGGAATATCAATGAGATTGCCGGGCTCCTGGAACTGGTGACCGGCCAGGAGGTCTTTGACCCCACGGTCTATTACTTCCAAGAGATACCGGTTCAGATCAACCCCTTCACGATCGCCTGGGTCACCGCCGGCGCCGTACTGATCGCCGTAATGGCCAGTGTCTTACCAGCCATCCGCGCGGCACGCCTGCATCCCGTTGAAGCGCTCCGTTACGAATAAACCACTTTTTCGGCGCGACTGCCGTCACGTCAGGAGATCGCTCGATGAACAGTTTTTTCGCACTCGCCACCAAACGTCAACGCGGCTCGCAGCCCTCGTCGAGCCCCCATGCCGAATTCCCCCACGACCAGACGGCGCCCGACGAGGCAGCCGGCGATGTCGCTGTCGCAACCGAATGCGCCACCCCAGGATCACCGCGGGGCGCTACGGCGATCGCAGGACCCGCCGCGGTCGCTTCGACGACGCAGGCCATTACCATGCAGCGGGCTGCCGCCGCGGAAGAACCGGTCGAGTTGATGGCGGCGCGAGGTTTGTCGAAGAGCTATTGGAAGGGCAAGCACGAAGTGCCCGTCCTGCACGATGTTGATTTCGAGGTAGGCACGGGTGAATTCGTCTCCATCATCGGCCAAAGCGGCTCGGGGAAGAGCACCTTGCTCCATGTGTTGGGCACCCTCGACGCGCCCGACTCCGGGGAAATCCATTTCGACGGCCGGCGGATCGATTGCCTCTCGACGAGTCGTCGCGACAAAATTCGCAACCGGCAGTTTGGCATGGTTTTTCAGTTCTACCATCTACTGCCCGAGGTCACGACGCTGGAGAACGTGCTGATTCCGCTGATGATTGCGGAAGGGGTTTTCAGCTACTGGCGCCGCAAACGGGAATTCGTCGAGCGGGCCACGCAATTGCTGGAAACAGTGGGCCTTTCCCACCGCCTGGACCACAAGCCGCCGGAACTCTCCGGAGGCGAAATGCAGCGCGCAGCCATCGCCCGATCGCTGATCGCACAGCCACGATTGCTGCTGGCCGACGAGCCTACCGGCAATCTGGATCGACAAAATGGTGAAGAAGTTATGGAAATTCTGCGAACCTTGAACGCGGAACAGAACCTCACTATAGTCATGGTGACCCACGACGCCGGGATCGCAGCGCAGGCGGATCGAACCGTTCGCTTATTTGAGGGGCGTGTGCAGTTGGCCTGAGTTTGGCCAGTGCAACAATCCCTTTCCAATTTCGCTCGGCCGGTGGTTACAAACGCGTACGCATTTCCATCCACAACGATTGGTAATCAGGCTTGGCCTGGCGAAAATAGCTGATGTCGCTACAGATTTACATTGACGGCCAGTATTACGACAAAGAAGACGCGAAAATCAGCGTCTACGACCATGGGCTGCTGTACGGCGACGGCGTCTTCGAGGGCATGCGCAGCTACGGCGGCGATGTCTTTCGGCTGGAAGCACACCTCGATCGGCTCTGGAAATCAGCCAAGGCGATTTGCCTGGAAATCCCGCTATCGCAGCAGGAAATGGCGGATGCCGTCAACAATACCCTGAAGCTCAACGGCATCCAGGACGGCTACATCCGTCTGGTGGTAACACGCGGTGCGGGCGAATTGGGAATTGACCCCAACAAGTGCAGCAACCCGCAAGTTATCGTGATCACCGACTACATCACGCTGTATCCCGAGGAGTTCTACCAGAACGGTCTTGAGATCATTACCGTTGCCACGATCCGCAATCACCCGGCAGCACTGAGCCCCCGCATCAAGTCGTTGAATTATCTGAACAATATTCTGGCCAAAATTGAAGGCCTCCAGGCGGGTTGCGTTGAAGCACTCATGCTGAATCACAATGGCGAAGTCGCCGAGTGCACTGGGGACAACTTTTTCCTGGTGACCAACAAGGAGGTCCTCACTCCGCCAATCGAGGCGGGAATTTTGGAGGGCATCACACGCGACTTTGCCATCGAACTGGCACGAGAAGCCGGCCTGACGGTACGCGAGACAACGCTCACGCGGCACGACGTCTATATCGCGGACGAATGCTTCCTAACTGGCAGCGCCGCCGAGATCATCCCGGTTGTCAAAGTCGACAGCCGAGTGATTGGCAATGGCCGGCCAGGCCCCGTCACACGCGCGTTGACCACTCGCTTCCGCGAGAAGACCGGGTCGTAAGCGGCGCTACCAAGGATGAGACTGGCGACGTGAGACCGGGGCTAGGTGAGGCTGGCTTCGATGCGTCCCTGCAAATCGTCGACCGCCATGTCGCCAATCAGAAAGCGTTTGTGCGGCGATGTCTCGCCGCTCAGCATTTCGATCTGCGACTTGCGCAGACGCAACTGCTTGGCCAGGATCGCCACGATCGCCTTATTGGCCTTTCCCTTTTCCGGGGCCTGCGTCACGCTCACCTTGAGCGCTCCGGCGTGCGTGCCTTGAATTCCATTGCTTCGCGCGCCAGCCTGTGCTCGCACCGACAGAATGACACCCTCGGCGTGCGGTTCAAGCTGAATCACCGCGGGACCCCCTCGAACAGCGCCGAGCCAACTCGCACGAGCGTCGCGCCCTCTTCGATGGCCACTTGGAAATCACGGCTCATCCCCATCGAGAGTTCATCCAGACCGATTCCAGCAGGACAATTCCTTCGCAGGCGATCGCGTAAGTCTCGCAGCGCGGCGAAATCTCGGCGAGCTGAATCCCGGTCGCCGTCGAGGCCCGCCATCGCCATCAGGCCCTGCACCGCGACATGCGGCAATTCGGCCACAACCGGCAAGGCGTCCTCGACCTCAGTGGGTGAAAATCCGTGCTTCGCCGCGTCGCCGGAGATGTTGACCTCCAGCAAGATCCGCGTGGGTTCAACGTCCCCCAACGTGACTCGATCGATTTCGTCAATCAATCGCAAGCTATCGCCCGAGTGCGTTAGCCAGGTCAGCGGCAGACTGCGCCGGACCTTGTTGCGCTGGAGGTGCCCAATCATGTGCCAGCGCACATCCAAGTCGGCAAACGCGGCAGCTTTGGCCCACAGGCCTTGAGGGCGGCTCTCGCCCAGGTCACGGCAGCCTGCGGCGATTAACGCCTCGGTTTCGAGCAGCCCGACATACTTGGTGACGGCGACCAGGGTGATGTCGTCCGCGTCTCGGCCACTCCGCGCGGCAGCGTCGGCCACCTGCTGGCGGACGCCGGCGAGATTTGCAGCGATGCATTGTTCCACGGCCTTTGCCACGGGTCACTCCGGCGGTTTGCCTCGCACCAATATCACCGGTGCAAAGCTACTCGATTTCAATCAACTTCTCCGCTTCACCGGAGGTTGGGAAGCGAGCGGCGACAAACTCTGCGCTATAGTTTTGCCCCAGGATCGTACGATTCGCGACCGGGCCCAAGGAACGATAAAAGAGCCACTGCTCGTTGCCAACCTGGACTCGGTATCCTGTCGCATCATCCGGCGAAGTGATATCCAAGTTCTCGGCAATCGTCAGTTTTCTCCACGTCAGCGGTTTCTTCAGGCGCGCCGGACACAAGTCGAAGAACAGCGGGGCGAAGAGGCGAAAACCTTCGACCACCTGTGTCAGCACCAGCCCTTCTTCCGTCTGCTCCAGGGTGCCACCCTGAGGTGGCAACCGCCATTCCGGTAACTCCAGTGGCAGCACGTTCGCCAGGCCGCGTTTCCTTGCCAAGCGACCTTCGCGCGTCTCGTCAGCCGGCTGAAACTCGATCCCCTCCGCCAGCGGCAAGGTCGCCTTGTACTTGATCGTGCCGGAGCGATTGCCAAGCAGGGCATCGCCAACGAACAGAAACTGCTCGTCACGACCGAGCAACAACTGCCGCTGCAATCGCCAACCGCCGCCGAGCTTGGCCTCGATCTCAACGTAAGCTACGTCTTTGTCGCCAACCCAGCACACCTCCTCCCATTGGTCCGTGATTTCCAACGGTTTACCGTCGACTTCGACTTCGAAGCCCCATGGACCAGACCAGACGGTCTCGCTGCCACAATTCAGTTCCAGCGCCAAGGCTTGATCGTGATAGGCCAAGACCAACGACGCGTCGTCGCGGTTCCAGGATCGCTTGAGCACCGCCGTCCCAGCCCACTCGGAATGAATCGCGGCCGCCGGCAACTTCGGTTTCGTCTTGTCCTTCGACTTCGCCTTGACCTTCGCCTTGGCGTTCTCTTTTGACTTCGTTTTGGCCTTGCCCCGACGATCTTTCGTTTTCTTCGTTTCCGTCGCGGACGCCAGTCCGGCAGGTAACGCGACGCTGGCAATCGCCGCGTCCTTGCGTTTCGAAGTCAGCATCAGCGCGGCCTGGAACAGGCTGGGTTCCCAGCGACCACTGTCGTTATCGGTAAGGACTTGCGAACCATCAAAGCGGGCCAGTCGCAGGGACTCGCGAACCAGCCACTGGTACTGGTCCTCGGCGGGTTCGCTAAAACACGGCTCGCGCATACTCCGAGCCAGCATTCCACATCGTGTCCAGCAACCGAGCAACGGCCGCATCGCCGCATGAAACCGAACGTTGATCAAGCCTTCTCCGTCGAGGACTTCCAGGATGCCGTCTGACAACGCGTTTCGCGCCGGTTCGGCCAGGGCGGTACATTGCTGCAATTCGGGAAAAAGATAAGCCAGCGTGAGCGGCAATTCGCCGTAAAGCAGTTGCTGCGCCAGCGGTTGATCCGTGACGACGATCCCGGCAGCGTCGCGGCAAACCGTCACCAGATGGTCGAGCAATTGACACCAGGCGGCGGCCGGAAGCTGTTGCGAAAACTGCGGCATGGCGTGCGCCCACGCCAGACACTCGATCGCAAACAGGGCTGACGGCGCCTGCTGAGGTGCATCATCCAACCACGCTTCCAGTCGCCGTGCCAATTCACCATTGCCGCGGGTCTGGGGCGACTTGAACCGATTCAGATATCGCACCAGTTCCGCCGACGCGCTGTCTGGAAAGTTCGCATGGAGCGGCCACTCGAGCGCCGACGCACGTCCGGTGTCCATCAGGGCTCGCAACGGACGAGGACGCTTACGCTTGGCCAGATGGCTGGTCCAAGTCGGCCACTCGTCAGGGCTAAGCTTCGGGTTGTTGGCGGTCATGCGCGACGGTTTCTTCACAGGTGTCTTCGTGGGCATCCGGGGGGACCTCCTGCTGGTTGTTCCCGCGTTGACAGGGTGGCGGAAGATTCCCGCTTCGTTCTCTCGCGAAAGTTGCGTATGATAGCAAGCAAGGTACAGCCTGACGCCCCCCCTTAACATTACACGGTGGCCTAAAGCGAGAATACAGGGCAGGGACGTCGCGCCGCGACACTGGCGCCCTGGATTCAAGCCTGAGACCACGCGGGACATTGCTCGAAGTCGCCCCCTATCACGGACCGAGACAGACCATGAATTTGAAAACGATTCCGGTGACGAAGCCCCAGGTTACAGTGCACTGGACGCCGTGCTGGCCCTTGCTACCGTTCACCGTGGCGGCCTTGCTCGTCTCGACGGCTGGGAACCTCCCTGGCGATGACAAGCCGGCGGACGCGCCCCCGCCCGCAGCCCCCCCCTTCGCCAATCAGCAGTTCCAACCCCCGGCGAATTTGGTCCGGCTATCCAAAGACCACGACGTCTGGCTGGACGTTAAACGAAAACGAGTGATCGTCGACGGAGTTGTCTGTTTGCGCGAAGGACAATTGGAAATGTTCGCATGCCCTCGGCAAACGAAGGAGCACGAATCGGTGATCGCCGTCAATTGTCTGGCCCGCGAGGTCCATGCCGGCCTGATCGCGGTCGGTGGACGAGCCGGACGGCCAGCGCGTTTCGAACCAGAATACTCGCCTGCCCAGGGATCGATTATTGACATTGAGATCCTGTGGTATGACGCTGAGCGAAAAAAGCACCACGCCCGCGCACAAGAGTGGGTTCGTAACGTCAAGACCGGTAAGGCGATGAAGTACGATTGGGTCTTCGCGGGGAGCGGATTCTGGACCGACCCGGACAACGGCGACAAGTTTTACCATGGTGATGCGGGCGACTTTATCTGCGTGTCCAATTTCCCATCAGCCACCTTGGATCTGCCCGTCGAGAGCCCCCAAGCGAATTCGAGCTTGCTGTACGAGTCATTCACCCAAAACATCCCGGCGAAAGGACCTCCTGTGCGTCTGGTACTGACGCCGCGACCGGAAAAGGATGCGAAGGCAAAGCCCAGCGCCGCTACACCTGAAAAAGCCGACGCGGCAGAGAAGGCTGGACAGGAGCAAGCAAAAGACCAAGATCCGGAC
>JAUIHJ010000840.1 GCA_030432015.1 bacterium | reverse complement strand
ACGCGGTGGCTACCGCCGTGCCGGCCAGGCCAGCCCGCAGAAAGAATCGGCGCGTCAAGGACTCATGTTCGCTGAGAAATTCTTGCCACAACGCCATTGGAGATCTCCAATCAGGTAATGCAATTCCGGGCGGTACGCCGTGTCGCGAAGTTACGATTCGCAACCGCGAAGACACACTACTCTGCCTCCGCCGGAACCAACCGGACAACATCGAGGCCGCACATATAGGACTTTTGTGCCTTGGGGTTTGCGCCGATGATTTCCAGCCCCAGGCGGTGGTTGCCACTTGAAAGATCGTGCTCGCCAAAACTCAACAACCCCGTTGTGATAACATCCGGCGCATTGAAAAGATCGACCGGCTCGCCGACAGGCTGTCCGTCCAAAGAAACCTGTACGACCCCGTAATCGACAGCCATGGTGAAAACAATCTGCACATCGAATCGACCGCTGGTCGCAACGGGGAGTTCCAGTTCCAGTTTTGCACCAGGCGTGGCGCCCGTCCACCACAGATGATCGACACCACTCCAGCGGTCCTTCGTAAAGCCGCCCATCGCTTGACTGCGAGCGTCGCCAGCCGACTTACCGACAATTTTCATGGCCTCGCCCTCGATCGCGCCCGCAACGCGCTTCGTCGCCGGATCAATCGGTGCCTTCGGACCGCGCAGTCCGACCTGCGTTGGGCTGGCGAGGTATCCGATCAAATCACGAACGTCGGTCGGCTTCAACGACTCCAACAACTGCTCCGGCATTAACGACTGTTCAGAGAGTTGCCGCTCGTCAATTTCCGCCTTGGCAACGACCACGGTGTCATTAATCGTCCGCAACGTCACGGCACTATCCGACTCATTTTGAACCAAGCCAGAAATAACGCGCCCGCTGGTCGTGACGATCACGGTCATCCGATAGTCCTTACCCAAGACCGCGCTGGGATCGATCACGTTCTCCAGAATGTAATCCAAATTCGCTCGATTCGACCCCGTGATGTCCGGTCCAACCTTTCCACCTTCACCGAACAATGTATGGCATGAGGCGCAGGCCTTGGTGAATATCTGGCGGCCATGCCCCAGGTCGGCAGCTGCCAGCTGGGACTCGGTCAGTGCCGCTTTGAGCGTCTCGATCTGTTGCTTCTTCACCTCCGATGTCTCACGAATCGCGCCCCACACCTGACCGATCCGCGCCGTCAACTCGGCATTCTTGAACCGTTGCAATTGCCGCACGTGGTAGGCATGCACATCGGTCCGCTGGACGCGACCGTCGTTGAGCGCATCGAGCAAGACGAGCGCGCTCGCAGGGCGGGCCACCAGCGTGGCGATGGCGTCGCGCTTCTCCGAACTCGTGAGACGGTCGTAATGCCGCAGGATCAGAGCCGGGGTCTTGGCGTCATCCACCGCCGCCAGTGCGCGAATCGCCGCGCCTCGCAAGCCAGGGTCGCTCAAGACTGCCTGAAACGCGCTCGCCCCCTCGGCATCACGCCCACGCACCAGGATCTCCAGGGCCTGCTGTCGCTTTTCGAGCTTGGCATCAGGGTCGGTTAGAAGTTCACGCATCCGAGGGAAGATTCGCTGGTCGCCGAGCAAAATTGCGACCTGATCGGCACGCTCGCGCACCACGTCGCTATCGCTCTGAACGAGCGTTTCATAGGTTTTCCGCCATTCAGTTGGCATTTTAATGCCCACCTGCCCCTCGAAGGCGCTCAAGATTTCATCCAGCATCAACAACCGGGACTCCGGTAGCTCTTGCAGCGAGACGAGCACGTCATCCAGCATGCGGGCATCGTTGGCCGCCCGCCGCACGATGAATCGTGAAACCAGCGGAATCCGTGAGCGCTGCGCGAGTCGCAGCGCGCGGGCCGGGTCCGCAGCGACAAGCGGTTCAATGCCATACCAATAGACCAACGGCAGGTTGTGATCTTCTGCATCCGCAGCGTGCTGCACCAATGGCTCGGCAAAGGCCCACCGATCGTTCAAAGGCAGACGCTGCAGGGCCGAAGCGAGATACAGACGTACGACAGGCGAGGGGTCCGCTTTGGCGAGTTCGGCCAGGCGGGCAAGCAGGGCTGGCGATGCCTGCTGATCCTCGAGTTGTAACTGGATGGTCCAGGCTCGCACGTAGTCGTGCGGGCTGTCCAACAATCGCAATGCGCGATTCTCATCCAGACCACCGGTGACGTGTTGAGCCCACAGGCCGCGCAGTTGCAGGGGCACGGTCTCGGCAGCTTTCATCATCTGATCCAGCTTGGCCTGCACCGCCGGCGAACCACCCCGCTCCTGAAGCAGCCGGCGTGCCATCCGCACGTACCATTCATTCGAATGGGACAGCAGGTCCACCAGGTCGACGTCACTCAACTCGGACAGATCTCGCGGCAACTCACGTTGTGAAGCCCCCTTCGCAGCGTCCGCGCGTGACTGGCCAACATAGCTAATCTTGTAGATTCGCCCCGTTGTCCGATCCCAGATCTCCGGGGTGTTCCGATGACAGGCGTTCTTGTCGTACCAGTCGATCAGGTGGACTGCCCCGTCCGGTCCGTACTTCAGGTTGATACCTCGAAACCAGCGATCATTGGCGAAGAGAAAGTCCTGGCCATGGCGTCCGACATACCCCGACCCTTCGCTTTCCAAGAGGTCGCAATTGACTCGATTGCCGTGGACATTGTTGAAGAAGATCTGATCGCGGTACCTCGCGGGCCAATTATCGCCCAGGTAAATCATCGCGCCGCAATGGGCATGACCGCCACCAGCCCGCGATGTGTCCGTCGGCACGGTGGGCTCATGTCCCCACCAGGCGTGGTCGCGGATGTTGCCGACA
>JAUIHJ010000085.1 GCA_030432015.1 bacterium | reverse complement strand
AACCGCTGCCAACCGGGCTGGAAATGGCGCTACAACTGCGACGACTCTATCCGGATCAATGGAACGCGGATGGATATGACCGGCTGCTCGGTCACGCGCGGACGTTGGATGGCGTGATGACGTTACAGTCACGTCGCGAAATCCAAGCCGGCTATCAGGATGGACTGCGAGCGTTTGTCGAACGGCGGGGCCGCTTCCTGGCGTATCAATAGGTTGCCTTGCCGAGGTGTCGATGTCTGCCGATCGAATGCAATTCGGATTGGAATGCTGCTTGGAACGGCCCCCGGCCGTGATGCGCGACGGACGATTTGGGCTGTTATTGAACCAGGCATCGGTCGACGCGGAATTTCGTTTGTCATGCGATGTTCTCGCCGAACGATTCGCGGGCCAACTAGTGGCCCTGTTCTCGCCTCAGCATGGTCTCTGGGGCGAGCAGCAGGCGAACATGATCGAATCGCCACACACCATCTATGATCCGTTGGGGATCCCCGTTTACAGTCTGTATTCTGAGACCCGCAAACCGCGGGCGACCTGGCTGAACGGTCTCGACTGCCTGGTGGTCGATCTGCAGGATGTCGGGACGCGGGTCTATACGTTTGCCTGGACGATCTCATTTTGTTTGGTCGCTTGTGCGGAAGCAGGTATCCCGCTGGTGTTGCTCGACCGCCCCAACCCGATTGGCGGCCAGGTCGAAGGGCCGCTGCTCGAAGCGGGCTGGGAGACCTTTGTTGGGCGGATCACGATCCCGTTGCGGCACGGTCTGACATTGGGCGAGCTGACGCGATTGGTCAATCGGGATCTGGCGATCGGTGCGGAATTACAAATTGTGCCGATGCGGGGTTGGGATCGGCGGCAGCGGTGGCCAACCGTTGGGCGGGCCTGGATCCCACCCTCGCCCAATCTGCCACGATATCGCTCGACGTTGGTCTACCCGGGGCAGGTCTTACTGGAAGGGTCAAATCTCAGCGAAGGGCGCGGCACGACGCAGCCATTCGAATTCATGGGGGCACCGTTTGTCGATCCATTTCAGCTCGCTCGCGATTTGGCGTCATGGTCGCTGCCTGCGGCCCGTTGCGTGCCTGCCCGTTTCCGCCCCACATTCGACAAATGGGCCGGCCAGGCATGCGGCGGCATCGCCCTGCATGTGCTTGACGACGCAGCATTTCGACCGGTCCTCACGACGGTGGCCTTGCTGGCGTCGGTCCACCGGCAATGGCCCGGCGCGCTATCCTGGTTGCCGCCGCCGTACGAATACGAAATGGAAATGCTGCCGATCGACATCCTCTTCGGAAGCGACCGACTCAGGAAGCAATTGGCCGGGAATGAGTTGCGAAATGTGGACGACGTTGCCACCCTGATCGACTTCGATGAAAGGGCATGGCGGGAGCGCGTTTCAGAGATCTTGCTGTATCCGTAACGCGACTGGCCGAACCACCAGCGCATCGCGCTCGGAGTTCATGCGCGCTTCGTAACGCCGAAGGAATGTCGGCCTTGGGATGGCGAACAGGGCGTTGAGCAACTAGCCGGCGTCGACTGCACCGAGCTGTTCCTCGAGCAGACGGCCTAGTTCCGGGCCTCGCGCATTGAGCGAAATCACCTTGCCTTGTTTGTCAACCAGGATCACGGTTGGAATTCCCATTACACCATAGTACGTGGCGATGGGATGGTCCCATCCGCCCTCATCCTGGAACAGTGTCTTCCACGGCAGTTGCTCTTCGTGCAGAAAGGAGTCCAGCGCCTTTCGATCGGAGTCCAGACTGATGCCGACAACATCAAAGCCCTTGTCGTGGTACATCTGGTAGTGCTTCTTGACGTTGGGCAACTCCTTGATGCAGGGGCCACACCATGTCGCCCAGAAATCGACCAGGACCACTTTGCCGCGGTAAGCCTTCCAATCGAAATCACTGCCGTCAACAAGCTTGCCTTCCAACTTAATTTCATTACCAGGCAGGTCGATCCGCCGCGCGGCACCCAGCATTTTGGCGCCGTAGCTGACCAGCACATCGTCACCGGTTTGTTTGGAGAAGAGCTCGCCAAACCCCTTGTAAGCGGCAATGGCCAGCTTCTCATTGCCCGACTGCTCGACGGCGCTGGCGGCTCCGAACGCGATCCCCAGTTCGCTATTGGTAAGTGTCTTGGCAGCCTTCAAGATCTGGGCGATTTCCTTGATAATTTCGGTCTGTTCAGCAGGCTTCGCAGTCGCCAGGCTCACAACTTTTGCGCTGAGCAAGATCTGTTGCGCCCGTTGCGCTGCTGGGGACGCCGGGTCTTCCTCCAGTGTCAAGATCTTCTCGGCCGCGGCTTTCATTGCCGCGGGAGCCTTCTTGCGGTGCTCGAAGAATTGTTCCGCCGTTTCCGGTCGGAATTTTTGCAGTCCTTCGACAAACTTGAGTAACGCGGCAGAATCGCCATCGGGGATCGTATACCGATCCGCCGCCGCCTTGGTCTCATCGGCCTGGGCTTCCGGGCTTGCGTCTTTCGTTGCATCGTCCGCCCGCACCATACCGGCAGTCGTGATGGCCAAACAAAACAGCAGAGTGGCAATAGCGAATCGCCAGATCGAAAAGGAACGGGTCATGCGAAAGCTCCGATGAGGGGGGTGGGTTGGTCGCGGCCTGAAAGTTGTTGGCCGAGGTTCCGGTGGGTCGGCACGCTGATCGACGTCGGGCCAGCGGATGGTCTTTTAGGCTAATCCAGCAAAATTGATTCCACAAGGCAGCCAGGGGCCAGGTCGCAGGTCCGCCGTCGTCACCGTATGCCGGGCGAACCAGACGGACCGGGGTGAACCTCTGATTGCGCAGGGCAAATTGATTGCGCAGGGCAATTCTACGAATCGCATCGCCGGCGGGAAGTGAACTGCTTCACAAACCCGCCACGGCGAATTGGCAGTCGGGGCCACGGTTGGCAGGCCTGTCGTTTACCGCTCGTCGGGATGGGGCGCCGTTTCGCTGCCGATCCGCCCAGCGACCACCTGGGGTGGCAAGGCGGCTCGGACCTGCTGCTCGACGATCACCATCCATTCGGCGTGGGTCCTCGCTTTTTCTGACGCATTGAATGAGGCGACGTAGGCCTCGGCAGATTCGCGCGAAAACGATTCTGGGACGGTCCAGATCAGTTTGGAGTCACGAATGACATGAACAATAAAACAGGTTACAAGCGTTTGGCCGTCCATTCTGCCCCTTTCAAATCGGGAGTTGATCAACGGGGGTTGACCGCCCGCACGCCACCGCTCTAATTTCGAGTAGTGGCGGCCAACGGATCGATTAGGAAGCTGCCCGGGTGGTCGGAAAACTCATCGGGCAGCAAGTTTCAAGGCGGGTCGTTGGTCGCCCTTCTTGGTTATGTCTCTGTCAGGTCATCGCCACGTCTCCCCTCTTCTCGAATGCGGCTTGGCTTGAGGTGTCGTTGCGCGCAGCACGGCAGTGGACCAGCTTCTCTGTGTCGAGCCGTTGAACTGCCGCATTAGACTGCCCGTCTTGCCTGCCTTTGCCTGCCTGACAACTGCCACTTTCCGCATCGTGTGCCTGGAAGTAGGACCTTGATTGGCTCGGTTGAATGCGTCGAGCCATTGAACTCCTATTCCAGGTGGGTTATAAGCTAGCGTCTGGATTTTGCTTTGCAAGTCCCTGCAAACGCAATTACCTGAGAACTACAAATCCCGTTTTTCCCGCTAGGAAGGCGGTTTTTTCGACGGAATGCTGTCCTTCCGAGATAACGACTTGGAGGCTTACCTAATGCCTACACTGCCAGTTTTTGACCCTGCTCAGCTGCCTCCCTACCCCGAGAAGCCCCACAAGACGGGACAGGCGCGTGTCAACGTCGACGGTCGGTCCCAGTACTTGGGGAAATACGGGACGGTCGAAAGCCACGCGCTGTATCACTTGGCCTGCGCGCGGAAGTTGATTACCGGCGTGGTACCGACGACCCGCGATCTGCGCAATGAGATCTCACATGTGGCGGGTGATACAGAGAAGCGAGCCAGCAATCGCTCGCCGCGGATGGTGGTTGGATTACTCGTGTTCGTCGCGGTCCTCTCAGGCATATTATCTCACGTTGTTACTAAGGCATCCGTGAGAATCATGCCATCACAAGAGGTCGTCGCGCGGAAAGTAATTGTGCCAGAACTGCCAAATACTGATGTTGGTGAAAAAACGACAGACGGTGATAATCGACGTCCGGCATTGAATGACGCGACCTCACAGATCGTCAAAGAGACGATTGCTGCATATCCAAACGCATCAATTGAAGATGCATTGGGTTTTGCAGCCGAGTGGGTCAAGACTGTTCCTGAACGGAGTCGACGAGATGGCAAACAATTGGATGCTAATGACCAAAGTCATTAGCTGCTTCCTTCTGTCTGCAGTGTTTATCGGAGCGCCGTCGATTGGCGCAAATCCCCTAACGCAACGGAATCGTGAAGGGCGCGACGTACAAAAAGAAATAGCCGCGGCTTTTGCCGCACGACTAGAGAATCGAATTGCAAACAGCGCAGAACTCCAAGAGGCGCTGGGCTCTTCAGTCGAGTGCTTGGAAGAGATAACTGCATTGATAATTGCCGATCTAGCGCTTCAGCAAGCGCAACATGATCGTGATGTTGCTGGTGACGCGTTGGACAAATGCATAATGTCTTTACCCGATCCGCCACCCGGACCAGATCCAGATCCCATGCCGAGTCCTGTTCCGGAGCCCATGCCGGAGGTCCGACCGAACGGCGAATACTCTGTATTAGTGCGGTAGCATGAGATCGACTTCTTACACCTGCGCGCTTGGCTCTTGACTATCAGGTTAGGAGCCAAGCTCATTTCTTGCATAACAAACAAGCGAATTCTGGGGCCTTGTTATGGCGTTCGCGTATTTGGGCATATTACCCAGACGACGAACGAGCAATTTCCTGCTGTCACCGCGTGACGTTCTGGGTAGGACGCTCTTTCTCTTGGTGGCTCCGGCTCACCGCGGGCTCTGCGTGCCCCCTGGTCGTTGTTTGGCGCACGTGACTGGCCCACCGAGTCCAGTGATCGGCATGCTCTCGGGTTGGTTCCAAGCTCCGGCAACCCGTGACAATTGCTGAGATAATGCGAATAATCGTTACGACCGTTACAAGCGGAAAAAGCTGCCTATTTTATTCATGTTCCGGCCCGGTCATCACCGAAATATGAGAAGGTGATTGATCGTGAGTTCGTAAGTGAGGGTAACCCTATGCGCCGTCTGCCTCGTCCGTTTTTCATCGCTGTGGGAATCACCTGTGGCGCCCTGTGCCTGCAAGATGCCAGCGGGGCACCTCCCACGGTCCGGCAGGCACTTGAATTGAAGCCGGTTCAGTCAGAAGTCCAATGCGACGTTCCGACTGAGAAGGACGAAATTGACCAGGCGACAATCGAGCCGATTTCAGAGCCGGGCAGATCCGGGTGGCAGGTTTTCGACGGGCAAGGACGCTTGCTTCGGCGCTTCGTTGACACCAATGGGGACAAAAAACTCGACCTCTGGTCGTACTACCAGAATGGGATCGAAGTCTATCGGGACGTGGACGCCGATTTTAATGAGAAAGCGGACCAGTATCGCTGGCTGGGGACCGGTGGCTCGCGGTGGGGCCAGGACACCAATGAGGATGGGACCATCGACCGCTGGCACATGATCTCGCCGGAAGAAGTGACCGCCGAAGTGGTGGCTGCACTGCGTGATCAAGATGTGGCCCGATTCAAGCGAGTTTTGCTGGCACCGACCGAACTAAAGGCGCTGGGCCTGGGCAAGGCGCGCAACGACGAATTGGCCGAGCGGATCGACGCGGCGGCGAGTGATTTCGATCGATTTTCCCGCGCCCGAGGGCTCGTCAAACCGACCGCGCGTTGGATTCACTTCGGTGCGACGCGGCCCGGTTTACTGCCTGCCGGTACCGACGGTTCTACTCGCGATCTCCTGATTTACGACAATGTCGCCGCAATTGTGGATACCGAGGGCAAGCATGGCCAGGTCGTGATCGGTACCTTGGTTAATGTTGGGGAGCAAGCGTGGCGGGTCATTGACCTCCCGACCGGCGAGGCCACGGGCGGTTTCTACACGTCGATCATCGGACGCGAAAGTGTCGGCGGGAACGTGGACCAGGGCGTGGATCGCCAGATGCAGGCGTTGCTGACGGAACTTGAGAAGACAGATCAGCAATTGTCGGACGTGAAGGCCCCGTCTGATCTCGCCCGGTTGAATCGCAGCCGTGCCGATCTCCTCGAGAAACTGGCGAAGAACTCGGTCAACCAACAAGAGCGCGAAACCTGGATTCGACAATTTGCCGACACCGTCAGCGCGGCCTTTCAGTCCGGCGAGTATCCGCAGGGCGTCGAGCGAATGCGGGCGATGCTGGACGACTTGCGGGCCGGCCGTGACAGCAACGACTTGATTGCATTCGTGACGTTCCGCTATCAGACCGCTAATTACAGCCGCGATCTGCAGGCCCCAAATGCGGACTTTGCCAAGGTCCAGGAACAGTGGTTGAAGGACTTGCAGAAGTTTGTCGCGGATTTTCCGAAATCGCCCGACGCGGCCGAAGCGATGCTGCAGTTGGCCATCGCGCAGGAGTTCGCAGGCAAGGAGGACGAGGCGACGTTGTGGTACGGCCGGATCGCCAAGGACTTCCCCGATCTACCACTAAGCAAGAAAGCGGCCGGCGCCCGCCGTCGTTTGAGTTCCGTGGGCCAAGCCATCACGCTGCAAGGAACCAGTTCGACGGGGCAGTCGGTTGACCTGGCCAGTTATCGCGGCAAGGTCGTCTTGGTCCATTATTGGGCGACCTGGTGCGAACCGTGCAAAGCCGACATCGAGGTGATCAAGAAAATCCAGGACCGCCTGGGATCCCGCGGCTTTACCGCAATCGGTGTCAACCTGGACCATACCAAGGCGGCCATGACAGAATACCAACGGTCGCACGGGCTGACCTGGCCGCAGCTTTACGAAGCGGGCGGTTTGGAGAGCCGGTTGGCCAACGAGTTGGGCGTGGTCACCTTGCCGACGATGCTGCTGATCGACAAGACGGGCCGCGTGGCCAGACGCAATATCCACAGCGGTGAACTTGAGGCGGAGGTTTCCCGGTTGCAGAAATGAACAAGCTGCCACGTCGAATTTTCACGAGCAGGTTTTGAATTCGTGTAAGAATTGACCTTTCGGGTTGGGTGGATTGTAAGACTTACAAGGGTTGTATCGCATTGGTTAACGAAAACGCCACGGGAGCACGGGGATTTATGCAGCGAAGCTGTTATTTTCGGAACGTAACGTTGGAATCGCTGGCACTGGCACGCGACTCGCAATGGAATGGGACGCAGCGTCGTGCGGTCGTCGGACGACATGTGTTTCAGGATGAAACCAGCGAGCGTCCCATGATGTGGCTAGATAGCGTGTCGACGATTGTATGCGTAACCGTGCTGGTGCAGATCGCGGGGCTTGCCAGCATGGCGATCGCACGGATCAGTGAATGTTCCGGTAAGCATTGTCGCTACCAGGGTTTCTTCTTCGCATCGATGCTGCTGGTTGGTCTATTCAGCGCGTTAATGATTGGATCCTGCACGGATTGCAGTCTCTTCTGTGCGTTCACGCTGCCCGTGATGGTCGTTGGTGCGACGATGGAAATGCGGCCGACTTCTCCAGAGACGCCATTTTAACGCCGGCTTGGTTCAAAAAATGGCGCCGGTCTGACTCGCGCACCACCCCCGACGAGCTCGTTTTACGCGATTTTTGGGTCGCTTTGCGCGAATTCCCCAGAAGATCGTCAAAATCGAAAAAAACCTACCTATCCGCACGATCCGCAACCGACAAATTATATCAGGCAGAAAACGTCTGAGATCAAGGTTGCGCGGGGGGGACATCTCGCGACCGTGACGAGAGCGTCGTCGACGGACGACGTCCTATCCCCATACCATTCTTGGTGCCAAACAGTCTGCCTCGCCCATTTCTTTGGGCGTGATCGAAACTAATCGATGAATTCCCGCAGACCCTTTGTTCGCTTGGGTTACCACACACACCCAGCATGTTGTGGTAATGGATGCCAGGCGAAGGACGAGCGGACCACAAGCACAAAATGATTGCTAGGAGGTCAGCCATGCGACGTTTCTTTCTCGGTTTGGCGGTCTTCGCGTTAGCGGCACCATTGCCGTTGCTCGCGGAAACCACGGACCGTCAAATCGCACAACAGATTGTCAAACATCTGAAGAGCCAGAAGGAATCTGGCGAACTGAAGGGGTTCAATCTGGACCTTCAGGTGGAAGATGGGGCGGTGTACCTGAAAGGATTCGTATCCGAACGGGAGCATCGTCGCAAGGCGGTGGATGCGGCTCGCCGTGTCGAGGGCGTCACCCAGGTCTTTAACGAGATCGAAATCAAACCGACCGATTCCGAAGTCACGCATCAGCCTACGCCGCACGACGAGGCGATTGACGCGGGCGATCAGGTGGAAGCAAAGCTCGCCAGCACTCGGCTGACCGCGCCCCCCGCACCACCGACGGTCGACATTGACATCGATGCAGCCACGGCGGACGAAGACGAGCTCGGCGGGATGCTAACCGGTATCGTGACCGATGCAGCGCCGCTCCCGGTCGCTAGCACCGACGTGCCAGAGAACGCGTTTCGCACGCCACAACCGATTCCGGTTGCCACCGAAAAGCAGATCGTGCGGCAAACGCCCGCATCGGCGCCCAGCAGCCGCAAGATCACCGATACCATCGTGGCGGAATATCGCTCTGCGATGCAACACGGCAATCTTCAAGGGTTTGGCATCGATGTCCAGGTTGATCAAGGCGTGGTTACGCTGACGGGAACGGTCTCGGATCCGGCCCAGATGGAATACGCTGTCGAGGTTGCCCGCGACACCGCTGGCGTGACGAAAGTCGTCAACGCCTTGGAGGTGACCGGGGGATTCGATTCCCAACTGGTCTCGCACGATGGTTCAGATGAAGGCGTCCAGCACGCGTTTCGTCAAGAGTCGGGTCGTCCTGATGGCGACACGGAAGCGGAGCGGATTGCCAAGGAAGTGGTCGCCGGTCTGCAAAAGCAAAAGCAGGAAGGTCTTCTGAGCAACTTTGGGATCGACGTTCAGGTTGACCAGCGGGTTGTGTGGATGAGCGGTTACGTGAAGAATGCCGAACAGCACACGCGGGCTCTGAATGTCGCCCGCTTCATTCCCGGCGTCGAAAAAGTGGTCAATGACTTGGAGATCAAGGGGCAGACGGCGACGCTGCGTCCCGTGAACACCCCGCAGACACAAGGGATCGCCGCGCCGGCCACTGGCCAGCAAATGGTGAACTACCAACAGATGGTCCCCGTTCAGTATGTGCCGGTTCAAGGCATGCAGGCGGCGAACCAAACACCCATGGCCTTCGCCCCAGCCCGAGCTGTCAATCACACGATGATGCAGCCTGGTCAGCCGGTCCCCATGACTGGCAACGCTGGCGTCGGCATTGCACCGGCTCGATTCGACCACCCGCAAATGCCTGGTTACGCTTGGCCAAGTTACGCTGCATCGCCAAACTACGGTGCGGTGACCTATCCCAAGCAGTATTCGGCAAGTGCCTGGCCTTACATCGGCCCGTTTTACCCTTACCCGCAGGTACCGCTGGGATGGAGACGGGTGACCTTGGAATGGGATGACGGCTGGTGGAACTTGAAATTCAAGAACACCCACATGCACTAAAACGCGACGAACGAAGTCCGAATAGCAATCACCCCCGCACTGCTAGCAGTGCGGGGGTTTTTCAATTCCTGGGGACCCATTTTCAGAATTTTCTGCATTATCGGAAAAATCCGCAAGTTCCACCCAGATTCACACGATACCTAGGTCTAGAAACCAGAATTGGCACGGCGGGCTGATGCTAGATGGCCTGCAAGCAACAACATTCAGGCGGGATACCGTCCTCGCAAGGAAGAGAATCGATGTCTTACCGTTCGATTAGTGGATGTCTTGGCTGTTTCTTTGCCATCCTCGCGTTGACCAACACCGGTTGTGTTGGCATCACGACAGGGCCGACGCTCGGCATCTTCAGCATCCCGGTTCCGGTCAGCCCTTATTTCCAAGACAAGGCCGAAGACAAATATTGGATCGAAGAGCGTTATGAGTCGGTTCCGATTCTGGGGCCGTTGACCGCGGGAGGCCCCGCAACCGCCTTGGATCCGCCCAGCGACGACGAAGTGATCCGGGCCATGGAGCGGGCACGCAATTTTGAAGGCGGGTTGCCGTTCCTCCACGAGAAACAATGGAATAATGTTCGCATCGTCAAGAAAAAGATTTCTGACTATGTCGATCCTCCCCGGTTTTATCCACTGATCGGTCCAGCCCAACTCCATCACGCCCACTACAAGTGCACGGTCTACTTCTCGGAAACGACCCGTGTCGGTTGGCCGGTACCACACAAGCTGGTCAATGAAGACGCGGTTGAAGTCCTCTACATCGACCACAACCACTTCCACATGGTTGGCAACGTTGATACCGGCGAGAGCACACCGTATTAGAAACCAGCGTTGGAAGCAGAACGAATCAGGCCCGCGAACGATGTTCGCGGGCCTTTTTCGATGGAGTTCCCTTTACGTTGTAGAAGTGATTTTCTGCAGCGCGTCAGCCGCCAGACGCGACAAACGTGGATCAGCATCCTGGCACGCGGCTTCCAGGTTGGGGATGGCAGCCTCCGCCCCCGGTCCGATCTTCGCCAGGGCCCAGGCAGCCCGTTGCCGTACGCTGAGATCGGAATTCTCCGCCACGGCCTTTCCCAGTGGCGCGGCCCAGGGCGCCGCATCGGCCTCCAGCCGTCCCAGCAGCGTGGCGGCCCAGTAGGCGCTCGGCCCGGTTTGGTCGAGTAGTTCGACCAAGTCGGGTGCGGTATCCAGTGGTGGCGGGCCCAAATCTTCCAAGGCCGCGTTGGCAAGCTCCCGAAGTTGCTCGTCTGGATCACGACAAGCGCGCGCCAGTGGAATCACGGCATCTGCCGCCCCTTCTGCTAACAATGCCTCGGCCGCTGCCCGTCGAGCAGCAACATCCGCCGAACCGAGCGCGGCAAGTAACCCGTCGAGATCCATTTCAACTCCCTTCCATCGGTGTTTCGTGACGATCCTTGAGCCGAAAATTGGCGTCGCCGTAGTGCAAGTAATCGGCCCAATCGATGGATTCTTGAAACCGCTGATGGACCGTGTTGCGAGCTTGCAGCACCGCGGTGCCCACCGTTGAACCGTGGCAAATGTGTTCGTAGAACGTTCGGGCAAACGCGGCTGCGGTGTGATCGCCGACCGGCCAGTACGTGCCGACATACTGCGCGATCCCGCCCCGCAGGAACGCTTCGGCCAGACTGACGCTCCGCTCGATCTGCGAAGGCGTCGCGTCTCCGGGCTGGCTGCGGCCGCGCGTCGCCAATGTGCTGGCCCGCGCGCTACGCACTCGCCCCGTTTCGCAGGCGTTGAAGAAAATCAGTGCCGGTAGTCGGTCCAGGCTAACGAGATCCTGACCGCTCAAAACGCCATCGCTACAAAGGATTCCGCTCCGACCTGGTTCCAGCGGATCAAAAAACGCGTGACCGGCATAATGAATCACGTCGAATCGCCCGCTTCGCATCGCTTTGAGAACGCATGCGCGTGTGGCCGCCGTGCCGTCCATGACTTCGGTGTTCACCAGCGAGATCCGGGACAGCGTCTGGCGAATCTCGCTGGCCTCGGTGATCGTCCCCGCCAGATCTTCCGTGGGATTGACGATCAGCAGTACGTCCAGCGTCCTCGTCTTCAAACGTTGTTCAACCCATTTGGCAATCGACAGGTTCTGAGCGAGATACCGCCGGCTCAATCCCCGCGCCAGGGCCGGCGCGTTGCTGCCCAACCGCAGCGCTTCCCAGGGAATCCGCGCAGCCTGCGAGTCATGAATCACCGACAGGTGCGATTCGCGAATGGCAGGATCGTCAAGGATGCGGCGCAGTCGGTCGGGCAGGACCAGGTCGGTTAAGGCGCGTCCAAAGGCGTCCAGATCCGTCAAGGCCTCCTCCGCTTCCGGATCGAGTCGTTGGAGCAGCAAGTCCAAGGCGTCCATCTCCAGGTCATGCCGCGTGGCGAAGACCGAGGCCTTACCGCCAGGTGACAGCACCGAAGCCACAAGCGACGGCTGGGCTGGCGCTGCGTTGCCGCCGATGGCATCTTGAGCGGTGCCCTCGATCCTCACCGAAAGGTAGGTGGATTGTTGCTGCGGCAGGTGGATCGGCGTCGGGATGCGAGGCGTGTCGTCCCCTTCCGCTGACGCATACACCCGTTCATCCAGGGTCACTTCCATGTCCTGGAACAGATCGGTGGCGGTCAGTCGCAGGACCCGTTCGCGGATCGCGTCGTAACGGTCGGCATTCATTTCGCAGAGAATGATGCGACGAAATCGATGGAGGGTGTCGATCGAAAGCAACCCTTCGACAAATCCTTGCATCAGATGCTGAAGCGAATTCCCAACCGGTTGCCCTGATCCGCCACCCATGACGATCGTCGCCATTTCTTCGACCCCCGATCGGATCAAGGTCCGGATGATGTTCTGTGCGACCAGGTGTTGCACCGAACCAGGGTCCTCTTGAAAGCGATCAAACTGCCCCAGTCCCGCAAAGACGACCAGGTCGGCATGGAGCCGGTTTCGGCCCGCCGGCATGATGGAAATTCGCCCCACTTCACCGCTAAACAGCCGCCGCGAAAAAAACTCACTAAGGGCCCCATTGAGCGCCTTGTCTAACGCCAGGGCAGGCCCGGACGGAGCCACATTTTCAAAGACGCCAATCACGTAGGCGCGGCACGGAACACTCAGCAGGCTGCCGCGGACAAGCTCCAGGTCCATCCGGTGTAGTCGTCGACGTCCGACCGTCACACCTTGCAAGATGGCGGGTCCACCCAGCACGTCTCCATTCAAGCCAGCCTGGATTGCGGCGGGGTTTGCCATCGGCGAGCTGCCCTCCAGTGGCTGGGCGGCAATACCTTCCAGGCTGGTGGTGAACATCGACTCGAGTACCATCCGCTGCTCGCCTGGCGACAATGCACCGCCGCCGCGTCCGTCGAATAGGGTCTCCGCCTGGTAGGCGGCATCCGAACACGTACGACGTGCGCCGCGACGCACCTTCGGCCGCTCGGACAGTTCACTGGTCTGGCCGGTTTCGATCACGTCCGCCACGGCACGAGCCACCGACGCGAAGCTCAACATGCCGGAGTGACTGGCTTGCACATACCGTGTCGGGACGCCGGCGAGCTGGGCGAAATTTAAGGGCACCGTTCCGTCGCCATGGCGCGTGATAACGTAGTTGAATTCCGTCTCGTCGGCGCGGAGGTCCAGGTCCGTCACCGTTTCCTGATCGCAGCCGGCGATCAGGTAGAAGCGCTCATCATCGTGGGTGGCTGGCTTGGCCAACTTGTTCTGCACCTTGGCGGCCAATTCGAGATGTGATTTCAGAGGCCGCACCGGTTGCCGTGGCCAGGTGCTCAGCCGATAGAGATCCAGTTTATCAAACACCTCCTTGTGCGGCAGCATTTGATAGAGACTGGGAAATGTTCGGAAGACCTTTGTCGTCAATTCTTTTGCCGAATGGAACGGATCCATCCTGTCGACCATCCGCACCGTTGAATTGATCGCCCGCAGGACTTGGACCGGACCGAACGAACCACGGTTCGGGGTCCCCAGCATGATCAAGCGATGAATGTCAGCGCCAGCGGTCATGGCGGCTCGAGCAACCAGACCACCCATGCTATGTGCGACCACAAAGATCTTGCGGCCCGGCCGCTGGCCGCGCATCGCTTTGACGCGGCTGGCCAGCTGTTGGCCGAGTGTATCAATGCTCTGCCGCCAATCGAAAAAGTGATCATCCACCGGATAGCCGGCCCACTTGAGTCGAATCCGCAACGGGGCATAGAGGGCTGGAATCGTTCCCAAGGCCGTGATCTTCTGACGCGCTCTGAGGGCAATCTTGGTGGCATCTCCCCTGGCCAGCGATACGGGATCGAACCAGATCGTGTCGCGTGTGAAGAAATTACCTGGTTTGCCAATGGTCGACCCCAAGATTCCGGGCAGGAGCAGGATGTGAACGTCACGCCGTTGACGTCGCGTTTCGGATTGGCTCGCGATCGCCCGCAACTCCTCGGCACCGGCGGCGCCGAACAGTTCGCGCAGGCGTGGATCATCGCCATCTTGGATGAGCAATTCTTCGACGTCGCACTGGGAGAGTTGAAACGCGGAGAGACCGTGAATTTCGCGTCGTTCGACCATGGGTCGCCTCCGTTGATTTTGATCGGCGGCCGCCGATACCGGATCATTGGTCCAACGGCCGACAGCGACGAGCGGAGCCATGGGGGACGGGGCACCCACGACTCGACGGAAGTGAACTGAATCCGATCCGCCACGTAGAAACGCGGCGCGGTTGTTGACCGCCTGTCGTCGTGCGGCGATGCTACCCTTCCATCCTAAACCGCGAATTTGGGTGGAGCAAAAGAATTCACCGAGCTGGATTCCCACGGCGGAACCGCTCGCAAATGAAAGGACGCTGGGATGATTTGCTGGTCGAGCGTACTTGTGTTGCTGACGGTCCTGGACGCAAATGGGACGCTCGCCGGGAATTGGCCCCAGTGGCGTGGGCCGGCCGGTACCGGTGCCGCCGCGGATGCCGAGCCGCCGCTGACCTGGAGCGAGTCCGAAAATGTGCGCTGGAAAGTCCCGCTGCCCGGGCGCGGCCATGCAACGCCCGTGATCTGGGGCGACCGCATTTTCGTCACCACTGCCGAACCGTTTGGACCGCAGTTGCCGCCGCGAACCAGCGGCGCCCCCGGTGCGCATGACAACCTGCCGATCACGCAGCGCCATCGGTTTGTGATGCTGTGCCTCGACCGCGCGGATGGCCAGCTACGTTGGCGGCGTGAACTGCACGAATCGCTGCCGCACGAAGGAGGCCACCACACCGCCAGCCTGGCCTCAGCCTCGCCCCTGACCGACGGCGAGCACGTCTTCGCCTTCTTCGGGTCGCACGGCCTGTACTGCCTGGACGTGGATGGAACATTGGTGTGGAGTAAGCAATTGGGGCAAATGAACTCGAAGCACGGTCACGGCGAGGGCGCCTCGCCGGCCTTGTATGATCAAACGTTGATCATCAATTGGGACCACGAAGGCGAGTCGTTTGTGGTGGCGCTCGACAAGTCGTCCGGCCGGGAATTGTGGCGAGCCAATCGCGATGAGGTCACGTCGTGGGCCACTCCGATTGTGGTCGAGCACGAAGGCCGGACCCAGGTGATTATCAGCGGCACTGACCGCGTCCGTGCCTACGATCTCAAAAGCGGCGAAGTGATCTGGGAATGCGGCGGCCAAACCGGAAATGTCATTCCGGCGCCGGTGCGTTTGGGCGACAACGTGGTCTGCATGTCGGGATGGAAGGCGACAGCTATCTTTTCCATTCCTTTGTCCGCCAAGGGAGATATTTCCGGCACCGACACGATCA
>JAUIHJ010000839.1 GCA_030432015.1 bacterium | reverse complement strand
AGGTTGTTCAGAACGGTTGCCAGTTCGTACTTGTACTCGGCGGTCTTCGGTGCCGCGTGCGTTAACTCCTTCAACAGTGCGATGGCCTGGTCGTAGTCTTGCCGTGCTTGTTCAAGGCGGTCCGTCCCCCGGTTCAGAAACCCACGGTTTAGATAGGCCCGCGCCAGCCCCTGCTTATTCGCTAGATCGTGCCCCTGCGATTCAACCAGCGTGCTCAGCTCATCAATGGCGCGGTCGTAGGCGTCCCTTGCCTTTTCACGTTGGTTCATCGACCAATAGAGCAGTCCCAAGTTGTATGACGTGCGCGCCATTTCCTGTCGGTACGCGGGGACCAGTGGCGATGTCTCGACAAGCCGCCGCTGTTGACCAAGGGCCTGCAGGTACTGAGCTTCCGCACGCTCGCTGTCGCCGATGGTGCGGTAGAGTTCACCAAGAAAGTTTTGACTTTCGGCGAGTCGTTGAGCGTAGATTGGTTGGTCTGGAAATTCACTTGCCAGCTGTTCGAATAACGTGATGGCGCGATGGTACGCTTCATCTGCTTCCCGCTGCCGGCCAAGCATTTTCGAGATATCCCCGACGCGATGGTAGGCCCGTGCGGTTTCAACCCGGACCGATGGATCCTCAGGCTGCTCGTCCAAAAAACGTAGATAAAACGTCAGCGCCTTGTTGAGCAGACTGCGGCGAACGGATTCCATTTGCGGCACGTCTTCCAACTGCTGTTCGCCGACTTCGGTGAGCATCTGATCGACGGCGTCGCGTGCGAGTTGCTGCTGAACGCGGGCGATGTCACGCTGCTCGCGCGCCCGGCGTTCCGCCCGCATGATCCAAACCAGGGCCACCGACATGACAACGACCAGCCCGAGGGCCAGGCCGGCCGCGGTTCGTCGCACGCTGCGCAGCCGCTGTTGGCGAGCATTTCGTTCTTGCTGCGCATCCTGCAGCCGCTGGCGAATACCTTGATGCTGGTCAGGATCGGCACCGACAATCGACAGGCCAAGATCATAGTCTCCCTTGTCGAGTGCAGCGGTGGCGTACGCCGTCCGAGTCTTTGTTAGTCCGGCGCGTGCGTCCGTATTACTGTCCCACAATTCGATGGCATTCTGAAAGCCGAACAACGCGGTCGCAAAGCGATCATAGGCGTTGTTTTCCGCCGCTTTGGCCAGTTCCTCGCCGGCACGCGCCGCAGCGGCGATGCTTTCGGTGTGCGATTCGTACCGTCGAATCGCCGCCTGAAACTCCTGGACGGTGCGGTAACGTTCGGCCGGGGAGGTGGCCAATGCATGCAGCGCGATGTCGATTAACTCGCCTTCCTGCGTCGTTGGCGTAATTTCGTTTCGCGCAGCAACGGACAGGCATTGGGCCGCTGTCTCGGCCAGGTGCGGCGGCGTACCGGTGACGATCTCGTAGAGGATGGCGCCCAAGAGGTAGATGTCGCTGTGAGGGCCAATGGCGGATGTCGGCCCGGTCACCATTTCCGGCGCCATGTAACAGGGCGTTCCACCGATGCCCGCCCCGACTCCGCCCGCGGACGTGGCAATTGCCAATCCCCAATCCATCACCAGCACCTCGCCGAACTCCCCGAGCATGATATTCTCGGGCTTAAGATCCCGGTGAACCACACCGCGCGAATGTGCAAAGGCAACAGCATCGGCAACGCGGATCAGCACGTGGAGGTTTTCGGCCATCGTGCGTTGGCGGAGCACGTCTTTCCAAGGTGTCCCGCGGACCTGTTTCATCGCGTAGAAAAGTCGCCCGTCTGATGTCTGGCCGAGATCATAGATCGGCACAATGTTTGGGTGGTCCAGTTCGCCCGTGACGGCAGCTTCTTCGATGAACTTGTGCTGTTGCCGAACATCTCCGCCGGTTCCCGACTTCAACATCTTGAGGGCCACCGAACGTCCAATGCTGGCCTGCCGCGCTTGATAGACAACCCCCATGCCTCCGCGGCCCAGGACCCGATTCAACTCGTATTCGGTATCACCAGGGTCTGGCTGCTCGGCATCGCGAACGCGTCGCTCGGAGACGACGACATTTTGTTTTGGCGGCGTGGCAGGCATCAGTTGCACGGTGATCGTCGCATCAATGCGAGCCGAAACGTTGGCCGCTTCTCCCCAGGTTCGTTGAATTGTCGCGGCAATTTCGTCGGGAAGTACGTGCGTGGTGTCGCCAGCGCGCAGGTGCGTCTTGTCTTGTCGCATCCTCGATATTGCTCCACGCCGGTGTACTTAGAAAAGGTTCGTCCGATTATAGCCAATGCCGGTCCGGTCAAACATGTCCTGCTCACTTGTTCGCTTCCCCAAGGATCTTCTAATAGGGACACCCAATTTTATATTGCCTAGCGGTATAATAGGGACACCCAACTTTATATTGCCTAGCCGAACCGCGCATGGTATGATTGCTCCGGCAACCGACGCACAGGAGAAACTGACATGCCACGTTTAGCTCGAGGGGAGTATCTTGATCCAAGCCAGGTTCAGGTTATTCATGCTGTGCAGCGCTGTGTGCGGAGGGCCTTTCTGTGTGGCAATGACCTGACCACGGGAAAGTCATTCGAGCATCGCAGGCAGTGGATACGGAATCGCTTGGAGTTCCTGGCTTCAGCGTTTGCCATCGATTGCCTGACATATACGGTGCTGTCGAATCACTTGCACGTCGTCCTCCGCAGTCGCCCGGATGTGGTGGCCACTTGGAGCGATAAGGAAGCGGCACGCCGCTGGTTGAAGCTATTTCCTCCGAAGCGGCTTGTGGAGCGTGTGTCCGCGGATCCAACGGACGAAGAATTGAAGATGATTACCGCGAATGCGGAGCGACTGGCGGAGATTCGGCGACGTTTGTCTGAT
>JAUIHJ010000084.1 GCA_030432015.1 bacterium | reverse complement strand
ACGATTTGCTGGTAGAGATCGCTGGGCAGCGGGCCCAGGGATACCGCGGCGAGATTTTCGGCCAGGTGCGACGGATTGCAGGTGCCGACGATCGTGGTGTGGCAATGCGGATGCGAAATCGTCGCCCGCAAGATCAACTCGGAACGCGACATGCCGACCGGCAGTAGTTCATCGAGCCCAGCGCGCTGCCAGACGTCATTCAGGGCGGGCCGTTGAATTTCCGCATCGGGACCGCCGTGGGCAATCCCTCCACGAACAATAATCCCGGCCCCCGCCGCTGCTGCCCGCGTGATCAAATCGTGATGCTGCGGTGCCAGACATGAATAAGGAATCTGAAACGTATCGAAGACGCCAAGGTCGATCAGTGCCGGCAGATGCGGAAGTGAACTCGAAGCGCCGATAAACCTGGTCATCCCCTGCTCACGATAGCGGATTAGCAGGTCGATCAATCCCTCGCGCTCCAGAGTTTCCGCGTCGCCGCCGTGAAATTGCAAGAGGTCGACGTAATCCGTTCGCAGCCGCTCGAGGCTTGTCTCGATATTACGGCGGACGACATCCGGTTTCCAAACATGGTCTATTTCCAGGTGATCCTCGTGTTGCGTGTAGGCACAGCCGCATTTTGTCGCCAAATAGTATTCGCTCCGACGATCACCAATCGCCTGGCCAATTCGCTGCTCGCTGAGTCCATAGTCGGGCGATGTATCAATGAAATTGATGCCGGCATCGAGGACGGCGTTGAGGAACTCAGCGGCGGCAGCTTCGCTCACGACGCGGACACCCCACGTACGCGGCCCGCGAATCCCCATGGTGCCGTATCCCAGTTGGGTCACCTCGAGCCCCGTTCGGCCCAGCGTTTTTCGAATCATGCGTCGGCGAATCCTGGTGAGATGATTTTCCGGACGTATATTGGCATCGTCCGAGGGGCGAACATCGAGGCACGACGAGGACGTCAAGGGCCGCCTGCGATGGTGGATTGTTGCCTGCGCAGCACAGCCAAGATAGCATCTTGTCGTCCCGCGCTAGGGCGCTACGATAAATTTGCGTGGCAACCCGTTCCTGTCAAGACGCCGTGCACGTCACCATATGGTCGCTTCTTGCTCACATGTTGAACGAGTGTGCGGGGGCGTCCGTGCGTTATCGAAACGTGACAACCGTGTCCGTGCCAACTGTGTCATCCCGCAATCGCTCAAGTGCAGGAATTTCAACCGTTGAATGCTCACCTCGCCCGAAATTCCGCCACCGCGTCGCCCACCGCCCAAGCTTGCTCGGTGCGATTCGGCCTTTGTTGTACGTTTCTGAATCAGCCCATCAAGTTTCGCAACACCACGGTGAAAGCGAACAGCCGCCTGGACCGCGCGGCAGCGTTGTCCAAGCTCTCGGAACTTTGCCTGGCGAACGCCGAGGCATTGCACGCAGCCTTGCGGTTTTGCGCTGACCATGGGATTGGCTGTTTTCGGATCAACAGCCAGATTCTACCACTGAAGACGCACGGCGTGTGTGGCTATGCGATCGAGGATCTACCGGCGGGCGGCCAGATCGTTGAAAAATTCCAAGCGTGCGGCGATTTCGCCAGCAACCGCAAGATCCGAACCTGTTTTCATCCCGATCAATTCGTGGTACTCAGCTCGCCGCGCGACGACGTCGTCGATCGCGGGATCAAAGAGATCGAATATCAGTGCGAAGTCGCCTCCTGGGTCGGCGCGGACGTCGTCAATATCCACGGGGGTGGAGCCTACGGTGACAAGCCGAGTGCGTTAGAGCGCTTCGCCCGGAACTTCAATCAGCTGTCCGACCGGGCGCGCGGCCGACTGACGATCGAGAATGACGACACGACCTACACCCCCGCAGACCTGCTGCCACTCTGTCGCGCGGAAGGCATTCCACTGGTGTATGACGTGCACCACCATCGATGCAATCCGGATGAACTTTCACTTGACGAGGCAACACGGCACGCGCTGGCCACTTGGAATCGTGAACCGCTGTTCCACGTTTCCAGTCCTCGCGAAGGCTGGAATGGCGGGAAACCCAAACCACATCATGACTTTATCAACGTGGCAGATTTTCCCAGTGGTTGGCGAACGCAGGCCGTCACAGTCGAAGTCGAAGCCAAGGCCAAAGAGGTCGCCGTCCTGAAATTGATGAAGCAACTGTCCGAGCGTTGGTTTGTCTACATGGTGCGGTGCGCCGACGGATCGCTCTACACCGGCATCGCAAAAGATCTGCAGCGCAGGCTGGCCCAGCATCAGGCGGGGACCGCGTCGCGATACACCCGCAGTCGCCTGCCGGTCACGCTGGAATACCACGAAGAACAACCCTCGCAGAGTTCGGCACTGAAGCGGGAACTCAAGCTGAAGGCCCTTTCGCGGTCAGCCAAGGAAGCTCTGATTCGGTCCGCCGTCTAAGCCAATCACCGATCCCGATGCGCCGGACGTGGCTTGGGAATCGAGCGGCAGTTACGATCGAGGTGGGCAGACACTTTTCGCTGCGACTGCGGCCTGTAGAAAGCATGGTGTTTTGCCGAAAAACGAGTCAGTCCTCGACGTGCGAACGGCTATCATGAAGCAACGCCGCACATGAAATATCAACCAGCCACCAGCCAGGACGCGCGATGAAACGCCGCTTGAGACCGACACGCTGCCCCCACATCACGGCCGTACTTTGGTGCCTCGCCCTGACCCTGGCCAACGCCGCGTGCCGTGCCAGTGAGGCCGGCAACGATCATCGTCAGACCGCGCAGCAGCGTCCCAATGTGCTATTGATTCTGGTCGACGATCTTAAACCGGCGTTAGGCTGCTACGGAGACTCGGCCGCCAAGACTCCCCACCTTGACGCCCTGGCGGCCAGCGCACTTCGGTTTGACCTGGCGTACTGCAATCAAGCCGTCTGTGCTCCGTCACGATTTACACTGATGCTCGGTTCGCATTCGACGTCGACCGGTCTGTATGGACTGGGAAGCCAACTGCGTGCGATCCTGCCGGACGCCGTGACCCTGCCGCAGTATTTTGCTTTGCACGGCGGCTACCGCACGGAATCGCTCGGCAAAGTGTTTCATATCGGCCACGGAAATCACGGCGATCCCACTTCGTTCAGTGTTCCGCATTTTCACGACAAGGTCATCGAATACCTCGACCCGGCCAGCACCGGCGGCGGTCAACTGACGCGCGAAGAGGCCTATTTCAGTAATCAGCGTCTGGGGGAAATCCGATCGCTGCCGCGCGGCGCCGCGTTTGAATCACCCGCAGTTGCCGATGCCGCCTATGCGGATGGTCGCGTCGCTGCGGAAACGATCCGGCGCCTGCGAGCGGCAAAGCAACGTCGCCTGCAAGACGGCACCCCGTTTCTGATTACGGCAGGTTTTGCCAGGCCACACCTGCCCTTCAGTGCGCCTCAGAAATACTGGGACTTGCACGACCCTGCCACCCTCCCCATGCCAGAGTTTGAAAAACTGCCGGCCGGCGCACCGGGGGTCGCGGGAAAACGGGGGGGTGAAATCAGCAACTACAAGCCGGTACCGGAGCATGGCACGATCGATCAACGGCTCAAACGCAAGCTCATTCACGGCTATTATGCCAGCACCAGTTTTGTGGACGCCCAAATCGGCACCGTTCTGAATGCGCTGGACGAGCTTGAGTTAACCGATCAGACGGTTGTCGTCCTCTGGGGTGACCACGGATTTCATCTCGGCGATCTCGGCATCTGGACCAAGCACACCAATTACGAACAGGCGAACCGGATCCCCATTCTGATTCGAGCTCCCGGTGTCACGCAGCCCAATTCGTCGACGGGGCAACTGGCCGAAAGCGTCGACCTGTTCCCGACGTTGGCCGAGCTTGCCGGACTTCCGTTGCCCCAGGGGCCGCAGCCGATCGACGGCATCAGCCTGGTACCCGTGCTAAAGAACCCCGCCGCGCGGGTCCGCGACCATGCGTACCATGCCTACCCGAAGAAAAAGCTGGGGCGGGCCATCCGCACCCAGCGGTATCGGCTCGTCGAATGGCGGGCGCCAGGCCAGGCGAACCAACCAGCGGAATATGAATTGTATGACTATGACTCCGATCCGCTGGAAACAGAAAACCTGGCGGCCAAGAAGCCAGACGTCGTCGCAGAACTTCAGCAAAAACTGTCGGACTACCCGCCGCCCGTTCGCCGGGTACGAGCGAAACACGACTCCAAGAGCGGGGGATGATCGTGTCGGATCAGCGCTGGATCACCCGGCTGGCGAATGCCAGTCAGCGAGACCAGAACGCGCCCCGACGTTCCTTGGTGACGCACCGCGTGAGACCTCCGGCCCGCCGCGGCGTGTCGGTCGGTGCAATCTGCCTGGCGTTCTGTTGCATTACCGCCAACGTCGTCGCCGGTGACGACATCGCGGAAAATTTCGCCTCCGCCGGAAATGCCAGCCCTCGCCAAGACCCCAGCGGGTTTGATTGGCCGTTCATTCGTGGGCCGCAATACGATGGCACGTCGGCGGAGGTGGGGCTCGCCGATCGCTGGCCGGACACGGGGCCACCGGTTTTGTGGACGATTCCACTGGGGCAGGGATACTCGTCGTTCTGTGCGTGGGACGATTCCGTCGCCACACAATTCCAGACGTTCGCGGGACAGTTCGTCATTTGCCTCGATGCGGCGACCGGCAGCGAGCTCTGGAGACACCGTTACGGACTGCCGTACGACCCCGTCGGCGTCTATCCCGGCCCCCGCGCCACGCCGACCTACGCGCAGGGCGCGATCTATTTTTCGACCCCCAGGGGCGTGGTCGGGTGCCTTGACGCGCGAACGGGCAGGAAACGCTGGTCGGTCGATCTGGTCAAACGCTTTGGAACGCGGGGGACCGATTTTGGTTTCGCTTGCTCGCCAACCGTCACGGACGGAATGGTCATACTTGCCGTGGGAGGGCCAGGAGCCAGCATGATCGCGCTTCGTGCTGCAGACGGCTCGGTCGTCTGGCAGGCCGGCGACGATTCCGCCAGCTATACACCTCCGTACCCGATTTCGTTTCGCGGCCAGCGGTTGGTTCTGGGGTACCTGCAAAATGCCCTGGTCTGTCACGACATCACCACGGGCGAGCGTTTGTGGCGGTACGAATTGTCCGCTGGCTATGACGAGCATTCCGCGTGGCCAATCTATTCCGAGCCGGACCTCTGGATCTCCAGCCCCTTTCAAGGCGGCTCGCAGTTGCTGCGTTTGACCGCCCAGCCGGAACGCCCGGTCGAGCATGTTCGCAGCAGCTTGACCATGTCGAACGACATTTTTTCCAGCGTGCTGGTCGACGGCGCGGTGTTTGGATTTGACCTTCGCGAGGCGCAAGCGAAAACTCATCGCCCGTCGCGTGGCCAATTTCGCTGCCTCGACTTGGCCTCCGGGGAGGTTCTTTGGTCGACCGGCACGTCCGCACCGCGGCGGAACGGCGCCGCAACGCGCACCGATTCAGCAACGCGTATCGGCCACGCGACCGTTATCGTCGCGGACGGCAAGCTGATTCTATTGAACGATACCGGCGAATTGATTCTGGCCCGCGCATCCAAGCTGCGGTACGAGGAGTTCGCGCGTGCATCGGTATTGGGAGGCGAGATCTGCTGGACGCAGCCGGCACTTTCCCGTGGTCGGCTGTTCGTGCGGAATCACAATCGCGCCGCCTGCGTCTATCTTGGCGAGCCTCAGAGGCTCACACCCAAAGCACGGGCGCAGCTTCTGACCGTGCACGATATTCCGCAATCCGAATACATCGACTGGGCCGCGAAGATTTTGGGTGTCGAGCCGGAATATGCGTTCGACATCCCATCGCGAACATGGTTATGGCAGTGGTACCTGACGTCGTTGGTCGGCATCATGGGTGGCAGCCTGGCAGTGGCGGCGGCATTCGCTGGCTGCTGGCATTTGGCAGGCCAGACGCGTCTTTCCTCGCATTCAATTCGATGGCTGACCCGGTCGCTGATCTTTGTGCTCGGCGCGTTGGGGACAACGTTGATAAGCAACTGGGCGCACAGTTTTGTGTTTACGTGGCCCGTCTCGATCTTCATCGCCTTTCAGGCGACGGTCGGGGAAATGGACGGACGCGCGGCTCGTCACGCCGGCCGCCGCCGTTGGCGAGCAGTGTTGGTGTTGTGCGGGTTCGTGGTCAGTTGTGTCGTCTATTTCCTCGTCTGCCGGCGGCTGAGCCTGGTGTTCGAGTGGGTTTTCCTGTGCGGGTTTGTGGCCGCGCTGCCGCTGACGCTGGCGGGACGCTACGCATTTCAGGGACGCCGCTGGAGTTGGCTCTGGGAAACGATTGCGACTGCCGCCGCCTTTACCGCGTTTTTCTGGTTTGCGGCCGGGGTGCTGTGGCTGCGGGTTTAGGCCCGCCAGACGCCCCACTTTCTCACTTCCGGCCGAGTCGCTAGGATCAAGCGGATGGACGATGGATTGAATGCCGAGCAACGGAGTGCCGTCAATACGCTCGCGGGACCACTTTTGGTCCTGGCCGGCGCCGGCACAGGGAAAACGCGCGTCGTTACGGTGCGGATTGCGAAATTGATCCGGCAGGGAATTCAGCCTGACCGCATCCTGGCCGTGACATTTACCAACAAAGCGGCCGCCGAAATGAAGGAACGCGTCGGTGCGCAACTGGGTAAACGGCTCAAGTCGATGCCGGTCGTTTCGACCTTCCATTCGCATTGCGTCCGTGTGCTGCGGTGCCACATTCGCAAGCTGGGATACCCGGAGAAGTTCGCGATCTATGATCGAGGTGACCAGGAAAGCCTGGCCCGCGGTGTGCTGCGTGAAATCCGCGTCCCCGGCGAGATGCTCAAGCCGTCGGATCTCCTGTTTCACATTGGCAACTGGAAGACCAAGTGCATTCGGCCGCAGGACGCCGAGGCCGTTGCCGAGACCGACAAGGAACATCTCGCAGCGATTGCCTACCGTCGCTATCAGGCCAAGCTGAAGACGCTGGGAGCCGTCGATTTCGACGATCTCCTGTTGCTCACCGAGCAACTTTTCACCGAATCCCAGGAAGCCCTGCGTGAAGAGGCCAACCGGTTTGATCATCTCCTGATCGACGAATATCAAGACACCAATGGCAGCCAGTATCGAATCGTCAAGGCGCTCGCATCGGGGCACCGCAACCTTTGCGTGGTGGGGGACGACGATCAGTCCATCTACGGCTGGCGCGGCGCCGAGGTGCAGCATATCCTGCGGTTCGCGCGAGATTGGCCCGATGCCACGGTTGTCCGCCTGGAGCAAAATTACCGGTCGACAGCCGAAATTTTGGAAATGTCGAATCGGCTGATTGCGTTCAATAAGACACGGCACCCCAAGGTTCTCAAGCCATCTCGATCCGGCGGCCCGAAACCTCGCGTCGAGCAATTCAAGACGGAAACGGAGGAAGCCGAAGGGGTCGTCGCGGACATCCAACGCCTGCTCCTCAGTCCGGACTGGGAGCCTCGGGATTTTGCGATCTTGTTTCGGACCAACGAGCAGCCGCGGGCCTTTGAAACTGAGTTGCGGAAGGTCAAGCTACCCTATGTGTTGATCGGCGGCATGTCGTTTTTTGACCGCCGCGAAGTACGCGACCTGCTGGCATACCTGAAATTGTTGGCGTCGCCCGATGATGAAGTCGCTGCGCGGCGGATCATCAATACGCCCCCGCGCGGAATCGGCAACAAGACCATCGAACAGCTCACCTCCGCGGCGGTCCAGGAAGGGATCTCTCTGTGGGAAGTGATGCATCGCCCGGGGCCGATGCAGGCTTTGGCTCCGGTCGCACGGCAGGCGGTCACGTCATTCTGCGAACTGATTAAGTCGTTTCGGGCGCGTGTCGAGGGCGGCGAATCACTGGTCGATATCACGCGCAGCCTGTTGACGGCCATCAAGTATGAAGATGACTTGACCCGCACGTGCGCTGACGAAAATGAAACCCAGGCACGCTGGGCGGCTGTCGAGGAGGTGGTCAACGCCTTGGGCGCCTACGAGAGTAAAGCCCGCAAACCCGATCTGCGGAAATTTATCGACGATGTGGCTCTGGGCGATTCCGAATTTGATAACGAGAAGGACAAACAACTCAAGAAGAACGCCATCGCGCTGATGACCATGCACAGCGCCAAAGGGCTCGAGTTTCCCCATGTCTATGTCGTGGGTCTTGAGGAAGGCCTGCTGCCCCACCATCGCAGCGTCGAGGCGGACGGCGACGCAATCGACGAAGAGCGGCGACTCTGCTATGTCGGTGTCACACGGGCCGAAGAACGACTGACCTTGACGATGGCATTGACGCGGATGAAGTGGGGCAAACCCCGAGAGACGATCCCCAGCCGCTTTCTGTTTGAATTGATTGGACAGGCGGATAATCCTCATGCGCGTAGTGCTGCCCACGCTGCACCGGCGCGTCCCGCCCAAGGTCGCCGCAAGACGGGCCGGGCGACATCGACGACAAGAACATCGCCGCCCAAGAAAACTGCCGCGAAGAAGGCGGCGCCAAAGAAAAACGTGGCGAAGAAATCCACCTCGACCAGGCCTGCCTCGCAACGACCGGCCGGTACCCCGCCACCTCGCAAGGGCCAACGGAAGCCTTAGCCTCCCCCCGCCCCCCTGCTAGCACGCTCGCCAAACCGGCATGGCCTCAGATTACCAGGGTTGCTAAACTCTCGCCGGCGCGCCCGGTCTGCGTGAATTCGCTCTGGCCCCGAGCGTGCCTTAACTTGATAGCCAACGCGAGCGAGCGCAGGGAGGTGCTCCATGTCAGGCCACACCATTCGTTTTATTCATGCCGCGAGCTTTCACCTCGAAGCGACCCTTCAGGGCCTCTACGATGTGCCGGATCATCTGGCGGAAACGCTGGTTAACGCGCCGTTCGCTGCGGCCGAACGCGTCTTTACGGCGGCGCTTCGCGAGGAAGTCGACTTTGTCATTCTTTCCGGCGACTTGCTCGACCCCACCAACGCCGGACCCCGTGCCGTGGCGTTCCTGACGGAACAATTTACGCGGTTGTGTGAAAAGGACATTCCGGTGTACTGGGCCAGCAGCCGGTTGGATCAGACCGACGGCTGGCTCGATTCCTTGGAATGGCCCCAAAACGTCCACCTGCTGCCCGGCAGTTCGATCGAGTCGATTGAGCACAAACGGGGCGATCTTCCCATTGCCAGGATCACCGGCCGCAGTTGGCACGAATCGCGCAGGCTACGCAGTTCGGAGTTCGTCGCCCCCGCAGGTGACTTGCCACGGATCGTGATCCTGCCCGAGAGTGTCGAGATTGACAACGCGGACAAATCGGGTGTCCTCTACTGGGGGTTGGGCGGGTCCATCAGCGCCGACACACCGCATGCGGACGTCTCCGTCGCCCATTGCCCAGGCAGCCCTCAGGGGTTTCAACCGTCGGACAGCGGCCCCCACGGCTGTTCGCTGGCGCATGTCGATCCCGACGGCCGAGTACGAACTCGGATGATCCCCACAGATTCGCTGCGTTGGTGTCTTCCGCGTCTGAACCTTACCGCGGGAATCGCATTAGAAACCGTCATGCATGAAATGCGTTCGAGGATGGAATCCCTGATGGCGGAGGCCGAACGACCGTTACTGGTTTGCTGGCTGGCGTCCGGATTAGGGCGTTTCGACAGCGCGTTCGCTCGAGCCGCCCAGCGCAATGAAACGCTGACCAAGCTGCGAAAAGAATTCGGTTTTGGCTCGCCGGCTGGCTGGTCGGTCAATTTCGAGTTGGAAGCCCCCCACGCGTTACGCGCCGAATGGTGTGACGAGGACTCGATTTTGGGCGACTTCATGCGAGTCGTCCGTGACTATTACGAAGAGGACGAAAAGCCTCTGCGGCTGAGCGACATTTTGGTGGATACACGTTTGCCGGGTGGCATTCCCGCGAGCGCCTTGACCGACGTCGGTCTGGAAGATCGCGACATCTTGCTGCATCAAGCGGCTGTCATGGGATTGGATCTGTTGCGTGATGACGACGCCGTGCTTCACTAGCAGCGGGTCGTTCGCCAACATCCAAGGCAATGAGAGGATGAAGACGTGAGAATCAGGGATATCAAAGTCGGCGGGTTCGGCGTGTGGAACGACGTTTCTGTCGATGGCTTGCCGGGCGAAGTAACGTTATTTTACGGCCGCAACGAGGCCGGCAAGACGACGTTGATGCAATTTGTCCGCGCCATCTTGTATGGTTTCTCGCCGGAGCGAAAGAAGCTGTACATGCCACCCGTTTTCGGCGGTGAGGCCGGGGGCACGCTTCACGTCGACAACCATAGCGGCGACTTTGTCGTCCAGCGAACACTGGACGACGATGACGATCACATTCTCGGCCGGCCCGTTATCACGGCGGGAAACAACGGCAGCCGACAGGGGCAGCACCTGCTCAATGTCCTGGTTTCCGGGATCGACGAATCCATTTTCAACAATGTGTTTGCGGTCGGGATTCGCGAGTTGCAGGAACTCGCGACGCTGGATGATACGCAGGCCGCAGAACAACTTTACAATCTGGCCAGCGGTGTCGACCGTGTCTCGCTGGTCGAGGTCATGCGGACGCTGGAATCCGAACGCACCGCGATCTGGGGGCCCGATGAAGAAAATGAACTGACCACTCTCGTCGCGGAGCGTAACCGTCTGCAAAACGACGTTGACGAACTGCGGCGCCAAACCCAGCGCTGGTCGGAACTGGCGCGGGATCAACGCAGCCTGGTGAGCGAAGTGTCGCGGTTCGAAACCCGCATCCAGCGACTGGAATATGAAGGTCGGACAGTTGAAATCGCGATTCAGGTCCGCGAAAAGTGGCAGGCGTTGGAAAAGGTGACGCACGAGCTGGACGCCATCGGTCCGATCGAGGACCTTCCCGAAGGCTGCCTGGAGAGTGTCGACCTGCTCAATGCCGAGATCGCCGAGCAGCGGGCCGCGATGATCCCGGTGAAGAAAAGGAGACACCACTTCCGCCAGGAGTTGGCAGCACAGCCCATCAACCGCTCGCTGTGGGAACATAGTTCGCGAATCGAAGCGATGTGCGAACACGGCCCGTGGATCAAGTCGTTGGAAGACGACATGAAACGCCTCAGCACCGACGTCGAGGCGTCCGAAGTTGCGCTGCTGCAATTCGACGAAGAATTTTCCGCACAGGGCGGGGTCGACCTGGCCAACATGCCCAAGGTCACGCCGCGTGTGCTGCAACAGCTCGAACCAGCGGCGAATGCGTACCGCGAAGCGATCAAGCAGCGCGCGATCAGTCGCAAAGTAAAAAAGAAGAGCCAGCAGGATGCCGAACACGCCGACGACCAACTCGGCTTCCAGCTCGACGGCCGCGACATCGAAGACTTCGACGGCGAGTGGCAGAAGGCGACCGATACGGTCAAGCTGATCCGGCGGAAAATCAGTGTTGAAGAGCAGTTGGAACGCTTCCATCGCAAGGCAGAAGAACTGCGCCAGGAACACCAGGAAAAGCTCGACGACCAGTTGCTACGGATCCGCCTGCTGGGCGGCGTCGGCGCGATGTTCGTGTTTGGCTTCGTCATGCTGCTGACCGGACTGTTCGGTTGGCACGTTATGCCGATCACCACGGAAGTTGCCTGGGCGATCTCTGGCCTGGGATTTATCTGTGTGCTGCTGTCGGTCGCCTGGAAATCGGTTGTCGAACGAACGAATCAAGCGGAGCTCGACACGTGCCTGCGTCGTCGTGAAGAGCTGACCGACGAAGTGGAGTTGGTTTTGGCGGAACGGGACGCCATTGACCGCGAGTTGCCATCCGGGTCCGGCACGCTGCACACGCGGCTCACCATTGCGGAAAAAGAACTAAAGGATCTTGAGGCGTTGGCCCCGCTGCATCAGGAGCGATTGAAGACGCAGAAGCGAAAGCACGAAGAAAAACGCACGTCCTCGAACGTGGACGAACAGGTCCGCGAGGCGCGCAGTCGCTGGCGTCGTGCGCTGCGGAGCGTCGGCCTCCCTGAGACGTTGACACATCGACACGTCCGCCAAATGGGAGCACTTCACGAAAAGAAATCGTCCGTCGAGACGCATCTCGTCGAACGGCGAACTCGGCTGGAGAAAGTCCAGGAAGATCGCCAGGCACTGCTTGAGCGGCTACGAAAACTGAATTCGGACATGGGCATCGATCCAGTCAGCGATGATCCTCAGATCCAATTAAGCCAGCTCGCGACCGCGCTGTCCGGCCAACGTGAGATGGTCGAACAACGGCGGGAACTGCAAGCCGGCGAAAAGGAGGTTCGACGTGAACTTTCGGAGATGCTGAAGTCTCTGCGAAAATTGGTGCGAAAACGCGAGGCATTGTTCGCGCAGGCCCGCGTCGCCGACGAGGAAGAATTGCGACAACGTGCCAGCCTGCTCGACCGGGTCACCGATCTCGACGCGCGCCATCAATCATTGGCCGAGCAGATCAGGACCATTGTCGGCGGGCACTGCCCGTTGGAAGAAGTGGAAAGCGAACTGGACGGCCATGACAAGGATGAACTGCAGCACCGCTGGGACACGCTGATCAGTCGCCTGCAGGATGCGCATTCCCACTTGAGCCAACTCTATGAACGCCGCGGTGAAGTCAATCAGGAAATGAAGCAATTGTCGGAAAACCGAGGGTTCTCCGCCGCCAAACTCCAACTGGGCTGCGTCGAAGCCAAGATTGCGCGAGCCATTAAGAACTGGCGAGGACTGGCCGTGACGGCCTGCCTGCTGGAGAG
Source organism: bacterium (assembly GCA_030432015.1). Taxonomy (GTDB): domain Bacteria; phylum Planctomycetota; class Planctomycetia; order Pirellulales; family Pirellulaceae; genus ARS98. The sequence continues at coordinate 2,816 of JAUIHJ010000084.1, read as the reverse complement.
CATCCGCGAAGCTTACGAAAACGAACGCCAACCGGAGACCCTAAGTGAGGCGTCGGTCTACCTGGAATCTCTGACCGAAGGAAAATATACGCGGATCTGGACACCGTTGGGTAAGAATGAACTGCGGATCGATGATCGCAACGGAAACCCCATGTCGCTCGACGTGCTCAGCCGAGGAACGCGCGAGGCCGTCTTTCTCAGTCTGCGTTTGGCGCTGGTCGCGGCGTACGGACGACGCGGCGTCAACTTGCCGATGATCTTGGATGATGTGCTCGTCAACCTCGACCTGGAACGAGCTCGAGCGGCCGTGCAGTTGCTGTGTCAGTTCGCCAAGGAAGGACGCCAACTGCTGTTCTTCACCTGCCACGACCATATCCAGCAGATGTTCCTCGACGCCGGCGTGGATGTCCGCATTCTGCCAGCGCACGGTCAGCCCGGGCTCCGAATCGAGCCGTACGTCCCCGAGGCATTGCCCGCGGTCGCCGAGGAAGAGAGCGAGTTGCCGGACGAACTTGAAGTAGCGGAGGACGAATACGAAGTCGCGGCAGAAATCGAAGAGGAACATGAGGAACAAGAGGATGAGGTCGAAGAGAATTTGTCCGAAGTCGAAGCGGAATCAGATGAGGACGCCTATGAACTTGAGGACGACGAAGAGGAAGAAGCGGCGCCCTCACTGGAGATCTCGCTACATGTAGAAGCCGTCGAAGAAGAAGAAGAAGAAGAAGAAGAAGAGGTCGCGGAGATCGAGCCGGAATACGAGCTCGAAGCGGTCGAAGAGATCACCCCGCAAATCGACTTGTCGGACTTCTTTCGCTCGCAGGAACCGGTCGTCGAAACCGAGCCGGTTGAGATCGAGGATATCGCGGTCGAGCCCCCCGTCGACGAGTTTGATGACGCGTTCGACGATTTCTGCGACACGGACGCGTTCGACAACGGTCAATGGTGGTGGGAGGATTCGACGACCCGACTCGCCAGCGACGCGAAAGAAGAAAACGCTGCCTAGCGTCGCGGTGTACTGGGGCGCCGTAACGTTTTGCTGCGGCGTTTGGCCTCGGCCATCTGAGCCCCAGATAGCGCCGTTACGACACTCGCGGCAGTCCGATCGCAGGCGTGCGCCGAGCGAGCCTCGCGGCGCCCCGTACGAGTCGTGATCGATCATGTCGCGACAGTCGCCAGACCGTGGAGCACAGCGCTCCAGCGCCCTGGCGACGGCAGCTACATTGTTGACCCGCCGCGGATACTCTTACGTCGCGGCTTAGTTCTTGGCACCAAGATCCAGGATCTGCACGTCGCGAAACTCGACGGGGTCACTGTGGCCAGCAAACCCGAAGTACCCCGACGTGCGGTCCTTGCCGGTAACCGGCTTGCCCATGAATTCGGTAACGGTGGAGAGATCTGTGTTGAGGATTTCCGTTCCATTGAGTTCGACTTTGATCGTCGATCCTTGCACGGTCACCTGCTGAAAATTCCACTCGCCGGTCGGACGCAGGTAACCCCGATGGGCAGCCACCATTCCGTACGCCGAGCCGTGATACTGGCGTTGATCCAGCTTCGCGTACTTGGGCGCATCATTGTCCAGGATCTGCAACTCGCACATTCCCTTGTAGGCCGTGTCACCGGTACCAGGGTAGCGAATCGCTAAGCCGTTGTTGCCACCGGGCGGCAATTTGAATTGGAATCGCACGACGAAGTCCGTGTACTCTTTCTCTGTGTGGATCGTGCCGCCCTTACCCGGTTTGCAGCGGATCACGCCTTGATCGACGTCATAATTCTCGATCGGCCCCGCCCAACCGGAAAAATCTTTTCCGTTGAAGACAGACTCGAACCCGTCGGCTGCGTTCCGCGCCAGGATCGTGTTGGCTTCCTCGGCGCCGATCTCACGAATGAAGATGTTTCGCCAGCGAATTTCCCCGCCGTGTGTTTGCAATTGGATGGGGCCCTTCGCAAAGAGCGGGCTCTTGCGATCCCAGAAATTCTCCATCCTGGCGTTGTCGACAACCAGCTTGTCATTCAAGTAAACCGTCGTGCGTTCGCCGACTTGCAGGATGCGAAACTTGTTCCATTCGCCGAACGGCTTGTCGGCGAGTACGAGCGGATCTTTGCCTGGCGCGCCTTTGCTACTATTCCATAGGCCGCCGGAGCCCTTATCGGCACCGATGTTCCATTTGCCACCTTCCTCGGTGAAGTCCCAAATCTGGACCTGCGGGGTGGCCCGCAGATAGATGCCGCTATCCGCTTTGGCGACGGTCTTATAGTCGATCAGCAATTCAATATCGCCATACTCCTTGTCGGTGGTCAGGTACGCACCATGGCCGTCATTAACCAACTCGTCGTTCTCGACCGACCAATGCGCTTGAGCGTCCTGCCAATCGGCTGCCCGCTTCGCGGCCCGCTCGTCGTCCGACATGCTCGCCAGTTTACGAGGATCGAAGTGCCCCATGCCGTGCCAGCCATCAAGATTCTGGCCATTGAACAGCGCGGTAAAGCCGGCGGGCGGCTCGGCAGCCCCCAAAGGCGACGGATACGATTGGAAAGCCGTGATCAGACAGAGCGCAACGAGAATGGCGTGACGAGCTTGCATGGAGGATTCCTTCGCGACAACGGAGGCAGGGAGTTCGGTGTGAAACCGATAGCCTATTCCGAGCAGCCGCGGAAAGCAAATCCCTGTCACTAAATGGCCGAGCGATGGCCGAGCGCGATTCAGCAGTGCACACCCCGTCAGCGGGACAGGCACCTTTTTCGCCGACAGGCCGTTGTCCCGCAGGCGAATCTAATGGGCGGCGAAAAACGAGCCAGCCCCGGATTGTCGCCGAATT
>JAUIHJ010000838.1 GCA_030432015.1 bacterium | reverse complement strand
AGACCACATTGGGACGTTCGGCAACAAGCGTGGAGTGCCCCGCGAACACGATCCACGCAACCAGGCAAGAAAGAAGGAAGCGTATCAGGTTCATGGTAAATCCGGGGGCAGAGTTGCAGGAAGTTCTGTGCCAAGGTGGATCGAGGTCCCAAAGTCGGTCATGACAGCATGGCACGGAAACCGACGGGGCGACGTGAGTGGTGATTTCGATTTCTGGTAGTTCATCACTTGCCCACGCGTCTTGAAATTGTGTTCTTGCGACAGGCATCGGTTCACACGATGCGCCTCGCAAAAAACACCATCTCCCCAAGGTGGTCACCGCAAACGTTGTCTTTCGTAGACTTGCAAGATAGGGTACAAGGGTGCGGCACCGCGGGCAACTCTCCCGCGTGGTTGCGTGCGCCGAACTGAGACCTCGTTGGACTGCGCCGGGTACATTGCGATTCGCCGAAAGATGCAAGGACTCAGGGCCATTACGCCAGTTCGAGGTAAGCCACACCACGCGGGCGCCATTGCCCGGCATGAACGGCAAGAATGGCGCTGTTGTGCTCGTTGTGCCAATCCGACGTTTCCATTTTCGCCCCCTTGAGACATCTGCCATGCTCCGTGCTACGTTGCCTTCTCTCCTGTTGTCGATCTGGTTGCTCGCCCCGCTCTCCGGCGCCGCCGAACCGCTCGTCAAGCCGACCGATCGGGTCCTCTTCATGGGAGATTCGATCACACACGCTGGCCACTACATTTCGTTGATCGAGGTGCAGCTTCGCGAGACGCACCCTGGAACCGCTCCCGACCTGATCAATCTGGGCCTGCCCAGCGAAACGTGCAGCGGACTCTCGGAACCGGATCATCCCTGGCCGCGCCCGGACGTGCACGAGCGACTTGACCGCGCCTTGGCCAAGAGTAGGCCGGACGTTGTCTTTGCGTGCTACGGCATGAACGACGGAATCTATTATCCGTTGGCTGAAGCGAGGTTTGCCGCCTACCGTCGTGGCATCGACCGCTTGATCACCAAGGTCAAGGCGACAGGTGCGAAACTGATCCTGATGACGCCGCCGGCGTTTGACCCGTTGCCATTGCAGCAGAAGGGAAAACTGCTCCCCGCCGGTGCCGAGAAATACGCGTACTTTGCCATCTACGAGGACTACGATTCGGTCTTGAAAGAGTATGCGGGGTGGGTCATGCGGCAGCGCGATCGCGTCGATCTCGTCATTGACTTGCATACGCCGGTGTTGCAGTACGTTGCCCAGCGTCGCCGGTCGGATCCGAACTTCACGATGTCACCCGACGGCGTGCACGTCAACAATGAGGGCCACCGGGTACTGGCAACCGCCATCCTGGCGGCCTTGGAATATGAGGTCACCGCCGCGAACGAACCGCTGCTGGCACTCGTGGAGAAACGGCAACGGATCAGGCACGACGCCTGGCTAAGCCATGTCGGGCACGAGCGACCTGGCGTCAAGCCGGGTTTGCCGCTGCAGGAGGCGGAAGCTGCAGCGGCTGAGCTTGATCGCCAGATCGCGGAACTCAAGTGAATGAGAGTCCGTGGCACGGGGCGCTAGTCAATGCCGCGTCGTGTGGCGATGGGATCACGTGCGCTTGACCAGTCGAACTGGCGTATCGTAGTAGACGGCGCAACCGCCATCATCGGTGACGCGGGCGGGGATTAATGCGTTGCTACAGTGTCCGTTGCGCAACCAGCCGCCCTTGGGAATCAACACAATGTCGACACGCTGTTGGTCATCGAACTTCAGCCGCACATCAAGCTGCCCGATTTCGGATTCGACAGTGACGACCTCACCGTCGGCAAAACCGTTGGCCGCGACCGGATGAATGGTCGCAACTAACGGCCCCTCCAAGGCGCCGTGAACCCACTGCGAGCCCTGGGATTGCTCGGTGGATAACGACGTCAGCAGCAGCGGCCGATCAGTCGATGGCGTCGCCGGGGCCGGTGCAATGTCATGAATCAGATTGACGCGACCGGTCGGTGTCGAGAATCGGCGGTCGGCAAACATGACGTCCTGGCTGAGCGGATTTCGGACGCTGCCTTGGCGTAACGCGTCGAGCGACGCGCCGCGACGTTCGACGCGTCCCAGCAGTCGGCGTTTCCAAGTGTCAACGTCATCCGAAAATTTCTCGCTCAGGCCGACCCGTGCGGCCAACCGCTGCACAATTTCATAGTCCGACAGCACGCCGGAGGGCGGCGCCACCAGCGGGCGGGATTCGATCAGCCAATGGTGACCATACGCGCCCAGAAGGTCGTCTTCTTCGAGCATCGTCGTGGTCGGCAGAACAATGTCCGCGCTGCGGGCCGAATCCGTCAAGAACGAATCGACGACGACTGTGAGTTCGCGCGACTCGAGCGCTTTGGTCACGGTCTTGGATTCCGGCAGCATGGCGACCGGATTGGCAGCAGTGACCCAGACCATTCGAATTGGCGGATCGACGGCGGCCAGGATACCTGGCCCCAGCAGCGGTTCGGGAATGGTTCGCGATGAGGGGGCGTCGTCGGCAAAGGAAAAATCGAAGGCCCCGCGTCGGCTGTAGTAAAATGAAACGCCGCCGCCAGCGATGCCCAGATTTCCGGAAATGGCGGCCAACGCGTCAATCACCCGAATGGTCGCGCTCCCCTGCCTGCGACGCTGCATGCCCCACCCCACCTGAATCGAACTCGGGCCATCCGCGTAGGCGTCTGCCAGGGCCCTGAGCGCCGACGCCGGCACGCCGGCCTCAACGCTCCAATCATCGCTCGAACGCGATTCGGCCAACGCTCGAAATGCGTCAAAGTGCTCGCAGTAGCCAGGTGCTGCTGGATCAAATCGGTTTCCCGTAAACAGGATGTTGGCGACCCCCAAGGCCAA
>JAUIHJ010000083.1 GCA_030432015.1 bacterium | reverse complement strand
GAAACATCCCGATCGCAAATAGATTTGGCGGTTTCATGGGGCGGTTCCACAGCGAACCATCACCGGCTAGTGCAATGCTTGATCATCGTGACGACGTTGCCGGATTCATTAAAGGAAACTTCATCCATGTACGTTCGTATCAGGAACAGGCCGCGGCCGTCGGTCCGTGCGACATGGCTTTCCGCGGTCGGATCCGGCAGTGCTGCCGGATCGAACCCAGGCCCATCGTCTTGGACGATAAACTTAGCGAACCGGCGAGTGAAAGAGGTGGTTAGCCGAACACGCCGGTTGCGATACGGGGCGCGGCGGCTCCGCTCTTCAAGGACGACTCCGTAATAGGATTCTTGATTTTCTCGCGCACTTGCGGGCATTTCAAGATTTCCATGCTCAATCGCATTAATCAACGACTCGTACAGGGCGGTCCCCACGCGCAGGATGTCGCCTTCGCCGAATAGTTGCAACTGGCGCAACTGGGCTTTCAAGTGGCCGATCAACGATTCGAGTCCATCCACGGTGTTGTTCAGCACATATTCCGCTGAAAGTGTACTCGTCGGACTCAGAATCGCACCTTGTGGCTTCTTGGCGCGCGTGAGCGATAGCGCATTCTTGATCGCGTCAACCAGGTCGCGTGCCAGGTTCGACTTCGGAACGTAGCTGGCAGCGCCGTCTCGAAGTGCCTGGACCGCTGCCTCTTCACTTTCCAATTCCGTCATCATGACAACGGGAATCATGGGATGAAAGCGGCCCATGACCTTGACCAGATTCAGGCCATCCAATGTCGGCATCTGCATACCAGACAAGACGACATCCGAATGCGCCGCGGCAAGTTGCTCCAGCGCCGCCGCTCCGTTGCCGGCCGTTCGCACCTTGAATCCAATCTCTTCGAGAATTCGCGTCGCCAAGTGCAAATCAAGCGGTGAATCGTCCACGACGAGTACACTAGCCATTTCAGATGCCCCGTTGCCTGCTGGAAGTTCGGCTCTGCCTGCAAACCGCTCGCCAATCCTACCCCATATCCTAACGGCTAGGGCTCCCTCGATAAATGATGATCTTCACCGGATGCCGACTTTTCGCTCGACGGCGCCCCGACTCGATCATGTTCATCCTCAATGACGCGCTGTGGCGTTTCCTGCCTGACGTACTCGACCTCGTAAATGGCAAACAACAGGTTCAGCCCATAAACCAGCGCAGCACTGGCCCCGACGACCAGCGGCACGGCGGGCGTCGACAAAAGGTCGTCATTCGCCGCCTCCGCCAGCGTCCACATCCAATTTGACGCTTGAAATGGGCTGTATTCCAGCTCGCTGTAACCAAACCACCACGCCTGGAGAAACGCGGGCGTCGCGCATCCCAGCAGTGACACGAACAAACCGATCAGAAACGGAACAAACATCCCCACATATGCGAATTGCCGAATTCCTAGCACAATCAGCCGTGCAATTCCCAAGTAGATGACGACGTAGCACGTCGCCAGCAGCCCAAACAACAACCACCCGAAGTTGTCTGGTGCGCCCGCCAATGCCGCCGCCTCCGCCAGCATTCCCAGAACCGCCACGACCAGGAACAGACTGGCCATATTGGCGACGGCAAAGGAATATCCTGTTCCGGAGCCCGGATTGAACCAGGTCAGCAACATCCGGCCGAGGAAACTCTGTGGCAGCGACCGCTTCACCCGGGGCGAAAGCTGGGCGTTCTCTCCCACCATCAGCGCCCCCATCAAGTACCAATAAATGCCGGGAAACACCATAAATACCACGAGCATTTCGTCCGCCTCGGTCCGCATCCAGCAGTAGGTCATCCAGCCGGTCCACAGCACCTGCTGGACCATCATGACCACGCGCAGCTTGGTCGATCGGTTGTCGCTCGCGAAACTGATCATCGCCGCGGCCACGAGAACGAACAACACCACGAAGGAGATGCAAAACGTCACGACCGCCAGATTGGAGGTCCAAAAATCCAATGTCTGATACGGCATCGAGTTGCCAGAAAAGATGATGTTGACCGCCGTGATGCTCCACGCCACGGTCACGACCAACAAGCCAATCAGCAACAGAACGGACAAGACGACTTGCCATTGCCGCGAACGCGTGACCGTCGCCACCACCAGTCCCAGCGCCGCCAACATGACCGACGTCACGAACGTGTAGAACAGAACGAAGGCAATCGTGAAGATGTCGATCCCGCGTAGCAAGTAGGTAAAGCCGATGCAGGGTGCCAGCGCCGAATAATAGACCACCATCTGTAAGATGGCGCTGCCGAGCTTACCGGTCACAATCTGCCGTGACCCGAGCGACGTGATCGAAAGCAGTTCGAACGTTCCATCTTCACGTTCGGCCGCCAGGGACCGAAATGCGGAGAACGGCACCACGACCAACACAGGGGCCGCCAGGACAAAGTAATACCCGATCAACATAAACGTGCCGCCCGGCGCGAAGTAGATTCCGGGCGACGCCAGCGCGATCCCCACCAGCGACCAGGCCCAGCCGCAGGCCAGCAAGAGCGAGAAGGTGATGACGAACTGGCGGCTCTTGAGCGCCTGACGCGCTTCCTTCACCAGGATCGGGTTCAACCTTTCGCTCAAACGATCGATCGTCGCATCAAAGCGGCTCGCCCGCGACGGGCGCTGATGGTCCGCGCGAAAGGGATTCGACAACGCCTCGTCCAGGCCGCTCGGCGCCGGCGTAGAGTCCATGGACGTCATTGAACAAATCCTTGCGTGACGTGCATAAAGACATCTTCCAATGATTTGACGTGGCAACCAAAGGCCGCGATGGAAAAATCGGCGAGCACCATTTCGCGGAGGAGTGCGGCCTGCTCGCGACGATCGCCAGCGTGCGAAAACCGAACCAACTCGCCGTCGACAACCAGGTTCTCAATATCACCCCGATCCGCCAACCATTGACGCAGCCGCGCCACATTTTCAAGCACTCGAATTTCGACTTCGCTCAGCACGGCATGTCCGCGTTGGATCTCCTCGACGGCCCCGACCGCCAAGAGCTGCCCTTGCTCGATAATCCCCACACGGTCACACATCTCCGCCAACTCGGTCAAGATATGCGAGCTGACCAGGATTGTCTTGCCATGATCGGCAAGTTCACGAATCATCTGGCGGAGTTCGATCCGCGCGCGGGGGTCGAGCCCCGCTGCCGGTTCATCCAGAATCAGCACACTAGGATCGTGAATCATGGATCGGCCCAGGCAGAGCCGTTGCTTCATGCCCTTGGACAGACCGCGAATGGGTTTCTCCGCCAGACCATCCAGCTTGGTAAAACCCATGACGTGCTTGAGGGCATCGGACCGTTCGCGGCCCCGCAGCCCGTAGGCTCGAGCAAAAAAATCCAGGTACTCGCGGCAGTTGACGTTGGGATAGGTGCCAAACGCGTCCGGCATAAAACCCAGCCGGCGACGCACTCGATCGGGATCGTTGATCACCGAAAATCCGTCAACCAGGGCGTCGCCGTACGTCGGCAGATCCAGAGTCGCCAGAATCCGCATGCTGGTCGTTTTCCCGGCGCCGTTGGGACCGATATAGCCAAAGACTTCGCCGCGCATCACTTCGAACGAGACATCGTCAACGGCCCGCGTGTTGTCAAAAAAACGATGCAAGCGCTGCAGCATGATCATGGGGCGGACGTCGTTCATCGCTGGCTACCACCTCCCGATCACAAGATGGAAACCGGCTTCGGCACGGGAATCCGCGATGCCGAGGGAAACCTCGACCGGCTGCGCAACCGCAGCCAGATACGTGCGGGGCGGCAGACCTCGAAATCGAACCGACGTGAGTTCGCGAACGCGACGCTCAAAGATACTCGCCTTGAACGACGGAGGCGGCAGTCCCTGATCGACGTATTGCGAGTAATCATAGGTTTCAAAAAAATCGGCCGCGTTTTCCAAATCGTAAGGGTCAAAGCCCTCGGGAAACGCCGGACGATGCTGCGACAGCAGCGCACTCCATTGATCACTCGCGTCCTCGTCGGTGATTGCCGTCAGACCCGCGGTCGACGCGATCTCGACCACACTCGCGGCATATAGTTCTCCGGCAGAGGTTCGCAGGATCAGGTGGTCGACCTGTACGCCTAAACGATTGGTGACCTGAGGTGGGTCACTGGTTTCATCGATGGTCAGGCCGACGTCCGTGCTACGCGACTCGACGACCAGGAACTGTTTCGTGGAACGCGTGGTAAGATATCCCGAGGCGAGACGCTGCTGGTCTTCCCAAATCAATTGCTGGCGACCGTCGCGCGTGGGATTGCCAACCGGGCGGTGTTCTACGGGATAGACCGCGGCGTCTGCGGGAAAGGACAATCCATCCGCCGGAGACAAGCCCGCGTAATAGGATTGCCGAGACCAGGATACAACGTGGTGATTAAGCTGATCGATTTCCGTCACGCTCCGAGTTCGGTGGCGGACCCCCAGGCCATCGGTCAAGAGGGCATAGATCAGCAAGCTGCCGGTGACGATGATGGCGCCCAGCGGGACCGTCAGCAGGATCAAGTAGAGTCGCCGTTGTCGATGCAACATGAAGTAATTGACCGGTCCAATGATGATCACGAACAACGAAATCAGGACCAGGAACGAATTGACGGGGGCTTCGCCGACGCCGGGGATTAACAGGTCCCAATAATCGGGATTCTCCCGATGCATCGACAGGCCGTGACGTCGGTACCACATCCAACGATCTTGCGTGAGACTATTGAGGAGCCAAGCCCATTCCTGGGGCTCTCCCGGAAACGGGTTCTCCGCCGCGATGGCGACCAATGCCCCCTGTCGCACCGTACGGGTCAGAAAACGTCTTGGCCCGGGCGGTTCCGATTGTTCGTCGGGTACGGTCGTCTCTTCGGCCACGCCGCCCTGATTATTGTAGTAGGCGACGTTGCCGCTGTACTCGCTCAGCGCGTTCACATGAACCGTGTGCCGCTGGCTCTTCGGCTCCGTCCAACCGCGGGCGTACGGACGGCGCGGATCGACCGGCAAAGGTGGCGCGCCGATGGATCTTTCCAACTCATCGAGTCGCTCGTAACCCTCGCCGGCCCCGAACACACAGAGTGTCGCACCGCTGGCTTGCCAATCTTGAATCGCCTGCCATCGCGCGGGGAGAACTTCTCGAATGCGGGCGACCTCGTCCAACGAAACGAGAATCATGTCGACACAGGTAAGGTCGATCCAACGATCCGGCAAGTCTTCAGGACGCAGGATTTCCAGTCGCGGCAGGTCGACCAAGAATCGCAAAATGTCAGAGTCGTCGACGGCCTTGGAGGTATTATAGATCCCCTGAGTCACCTGCGAATTGTACGAATTCAATGGCACGCGACTCGCCAGTGCCCGAATATCCGGGAGTTCGCTACTGTTGGGCCTCGCCCGGCGAATACTCGACGTGATCGAGTGTGCCGGGGCGTCGCGATCCAGCACCAGGATCGCGGGCATCGCTTCACTCCAGTTGTAGAAATTGCGACTTGGAAGCCCCACATACCGGACGCACAGGTCACGCAAGCGATCACCGTCTTCGGATGTCTCGACGTCAAAGTTGTTCCACATCTCGTAGTGTGGTACCGAAACGGTTACGTCACTGAACATCGCCCCTTGGGGTAACTCGACGATCTTGGTGACCGACGCTCGAACCGTTCCCATCCGCCACCCGCGCGGTCGCAATGTAATTCGAATCGACCGGTCCGCTGGAGCCGGCCCAGCCGGAATGGAAGAGACGCGCATTCGAACTGGCCGGTACCCGGTGCCGTCGACCCAGCGCGTGTCAATCTGGATCTTGAGACCGCTGCGGATCTTGGTCCCAGCGGTGGGCAGATTGACGATCCCGCCCGTGCCGGCCGACGCTGTCGTGGCGCACCCCAACACTGCCCCGATCAACAGCAGCGGCCAAAGGACCAACCTCGCGAGACGAAATTTCGCCGGGTGGATCATTGAAAGGTCGTCGGCGATTTCGATGTGATCACTCCTCGGGCATCTGCGGTTCGACAACCTGCGGTGGTGGCTTGGACGACGCAAACGGTGACGTGGCCGATTCCGGTTGTCGGAACAGGCCAAACAGCGAAGTGAAGGCCCAAGCGACTCCGAATGTACTTGCCTGAACCAACATGCTGAGGATCAAACCGACCACGGCGACGCAGACCGCCGTCGCCCACTGACTCCCCTGCACTGCCAGCGTCACCACGAAAAAAAACACCCCGCAAGCGGTCATCAGGGAGAGCAAGAATCGCAGGGAAAAGCGTGGGATTAGCATGCGATTATTTTCCCACAGTCCCGGGGGTTTGCAAGACGTTGTCGCAAATCGACACCCAGCACGCAAACCGAAGCCCGAAAAACTGACGCGCGCCGCGATTACGACCTTCACCCGATGAAAATCCGGCCAAACGTGCTAAGATAGACCGACTGAAATTCGTATTCGCCCCGCCGAACGCTTTCTTGGAAACCAAACATGCCGTTTTTTCCTCTTCGCTGGCTGGCCTGTATCTGTCTCACCACGATCGTTGTCGGTGGTTTCCGGAGTCCCACGCCGGTCGAGGCGGCAGACTTTTTGTATCCTCTGTCCGTCACGGTGGCCCCGGGTGGCGATATGTTCGTCGCGGACCGGAACCTACCCGGTGTCTGGAAACTTTCGGGTGGCAAACTGCTGGTGCACTTTCAGGGATCGAAGAAATTCCGAACTCCGCTCAACGCAATCCGTTGTGTCCGCCTGGACGAAAAGGGCAACCTGTTGGCCGGTGACAGCGCGACGCGCAACGTCTATCGCTTCGACGCGGAGGGAAAACCACAGCCGATTACCAAGACGAGTAACGGCATGGGATTGATTGGTATCCCGATGGACATCGCGGTCAATTCCAAGGGCGACATCTATGTCTCCGATCTTGAGATTCACCGCGTCGTCAAGATTCCGCACGGCAGCGATCAACCCGAAGAGGTCTGCGAAGTTTCCGGCTGCCGGGGATTGTTCGTCGACAAGACCGACGCGGTCTGGGTTGTATCAACCACATCCGATCAACTGCACCGGATCGCCGCGGACGGTGAACAGACGATCGTGGTCCCGGGGCGACCGTTTCAGTTCCCCCACACCGTGGTCGTCGGTAGCGACGGAACCGCGTATCTCTGCGACGGGTACGCCAAGACGATCTGGAAGATCACCAGTGGCGGCAAGCCAGAGGCCTTGCTTGCTGGAGAACCGCTGGTCGGCCCGGTTGGCCTGGCCATGCGGGACGACCTGCTCTACGTTGCCGATCCGCGCGCCAAGGCCGTGTTCACAGTGGACCTGGCCGGCAAGGCGACGAAAGTCACCTACGAAGCCAATGAATGATCGCGACCGTTGGAACCGGAAGTACTCGCAGGGCAGCCACACGTCACGCTCCCCCAGCCCCAGCCTGGTCGCGCTGCAACACCTCCTGCCAGCGACCGGAAACGCGCTGGATGTGGCGGGCGGTGCCGGACGTCACGCGATCTGGTTAGCCAATCGGGGACTCGACGTCACGCTGGTCGACGTATCCGATGTCGCGTTGGGGGTCGCCGCGGCGCGTGCCGAAGAGGCAGCTTGCGACCTGCATGCGGTGCGCGCCGATCTGCAACACGAGCCGTTTCCCCGGGGCCCCTGGGATCTGATCGTCTCGGTACATTTCCTCTGGCGGCCGTTGTTTCAGAGCTTTGCACAGACCTTGGCCTGCGGCGGCAAGCTGGTCGTCATTCAGCCAACCATCAGCAATCTGCAACGCAACCCTAAACCTCCCGCCCCTTTTCTGCTTGCCGACGGCGAGTTGCCCTCGTTGGTCGCTGGCTTGCACGTCGAGCATTATGAAGAGGGTTGGTCAAGTGACGACCAACATCAGGCGGTGATCGTCGCTCGCCGTGATGAGTCCGACTGAATCGTGCCGGCGTCGCGGGTAACCAGCGACGCTGCCCTACGCTCGCGCGTCGACCAGGCTATCGCCCAGTTCCACGATGATCGACCGACCGTTGTCGGTTTCGATTTCTACCGCGTCCGCCGCGATGCGCTTGATCGTACCCTTGACGGTGCCAACATCGACCGCGTCACCCTCGCGCAACTTGAGAATCACACCCTCGGTGCGGACCGTGATAAACAGCTTGCGCTGGCCAAACGCATCCGTGATCCCAGTCACGACCGCTTGTGTCGCTGGATCGAAACCGGGGGGTTCGACCGTGGGCACCGGCGGCGGGGGGGGATCTTCGACGTAAATCGTGACGTCTGCCGTCGCGCTACGTGCCGGCATGCCGTTGTCGGTGACGCGGATCGAAACCTGATATTCGCCGTTGGCCGGCGGCGTCCAGGTGACTTCGCCGGAACGGGGGTCAATCTTTGCGCCCTCCAAGACGTCTCCATCAAATTCGAACCGTAAGCTGTCGTTTTCGGGATCGCTGGCCTTGGCCTGAAATCGAATCGATCGATTCGGGTTACCACGTTGCGTTCCCAGACTGGCCAATTGCGGCGGCTTGTTGGCGGGCGCGAATTTGTTCCGATTAAGAATGGATGTGAGATAGCTCTCCAGGTCGGCCTCGGCTAACCGATTCGCCCGCGGCGGCGACAGTTCCGTTTCGTTCGGGGCGTTATTCATGGAGAGCGCCTCCACGGTCATCGACAGCGCCAGGACCTTGGAAGTTCCCAGGGGCTTGATATGCAGCCGCGAAATCCGGTGCAGCAGACCAGCGTTATAGAATTCGTACAAGAACTCCGACAGTTGCTGCAGGTCACCCTGGCAGTTCAGTGAAAACGCATGCTGGTAGTAGACATCGGCAACGGGACGGCTGGGAAGCGATCCAACGTTGACGCCGTCCATGTCGATCTTTTCCTTGGCCACCTGCAGTAACCAGCCCTGGTACAGGGAACGCGCCAGGGCGGGATCACCGGGCAATGAAGCCTGCTCGAATTCCCCAATCTTGCGGGCCGCGCGCGCGCCGCGATCCAGAATGAGCTCCTTGTCTGCGATCTCTCCCGTCAGGCGATCGATCGATGCGTGCCGCATGTCGAACGCGGCAGTGATTCGGCTGACAGCGGACCAGCCAACCAGGATCAGAAGCAGTGCCCCAATCATTAGTGCCAAAGTCTTTTCACGTTTTGTCATGGCGATACGCTCGGTGCTGGGTCAGTCGTCGGTGCGGCAACCGCGGGGGTTACGGGTGCGTCAATGGCGGGCGTATTTTCGGCCGCCGGTTCGCTCGTGGCCGCCGGTTCGCTCGCGGCCGCCGGCGCACCCTCGGTTAACGGCGCACCCTCGGCTAACGGCCCGTTATCGGTCACCGGCCCGTTATCGGTTGATGGTGCCTCAGCAGGTGGTACGGTCTGCTGAGCCGCCGGTCCTTCCGGCTGTGCCGCGTCGGCGTCGGCGTCGGCGTCTTCGAGTTCGGCCGCCGGTTCGGAAGCCTCGGTCGACGCTGAGGACGATGGAATTTCCGGGGTTGCTGGTGCCGCCGCAGACGCATTGATGGTGACGTCCGAGCGAGGCTCGAGGACGACGACTTCCTTGAATTGCCACTTGTAGTCGTTGCGACGTTCGTCGACCTGGCCACCCTTGCTCAGGACGCGGCGTCCACCTTTCCGCAGTGCCGCTTGCACATCCTCAATGTGGCTCGACTCCCGCGTGTACCCGTCCAGCGAGATCTGTCCGCCATTGGTCGCGGCGATCATGTTGACCTGGGTAAAAATAACATCTTCCGCCGGAGGCAGTGTATCGGCGAGTTGCTTGATTTCGTCGAGCCATGTGTAATCGGTGCGCAGGAAGTCTTCGACGCGATTGACGTCATCAGTCTTCTTTCTGGCCTTCTCGACCGTCTTATCCAATCCACGCGATTCGATTTCCAGCTCTGCGATGCGGCTGTCCAGATTTGCCCGATTCATCAGCATTAACAGCACCAACGTTGCACAAACGGCCGCTCCCAATCCGATGTAGAGACCGTTGCTGCGCCAGGGGTTGGGTGGGGCCGGCTTCTTGCGCGGATGCAAGAAATCGATGGCATGCCCCGAACCGGCCGCCTCGTCGGCGAGGATCCCCAGCAGGGGCGCAAAGCGCCCCGGATAGGCGGGCTTGCTTTGCGCGAGGTCACCCTCAAGTTGCAGCTGTCCAAAGGGGTCAAACAGTTCGACCTGATAGGAAAGCTGATCTTCAACCAACTTCTTGAGCGTGGCCTGCTCGCCCCCGTCGCCACACATGACAATCCGCTTCACGCGATGGCCGCTCAGTTGGTTTTGCGCGGCTGCGATGGTCCGGCGGATTTCCCCGAGCAGCGCACGCGACTGTGCCTCGGCGTTCTGACCGGACGACAACCGAACGGTCCGCATCATGGCGACCTGGCCGTCGACCATCACCGTGAGGTCTGCCTCTTCGGCCAAGAGGTCCAGCATGAGCGTGCATGGTGGCTGACGGTCCTGGTCGAAACGGTGCCACAGCGAGGCCGCCGCGAACGGCCGCAAGATCAAGCGTTTGGCACTTAGTTCCGCAGACTCGCAGGTGGCTTGAATCTGGCTCACAAGTTCCGGCGCGATCGCCGCCGCAATGACGTGCAGCGACTCGGACTCTCCTGCATCCACAGGAACAAAGTCGATTGGCCACTCGTCGTTGATCGTTGTAAACTGGCGTAGTGCCTGAAATCGGACCAGCTCGGGCAGTTCATCCGCTGGCGATGGGGGTAATGACAGCTGCCGCAATTCAATGCTGGCTCGGCCCACCGCGACCAAGGTCTCGGTACGCCCCAGGCTTCGCGCAGCGAGCGCCGCGGCCACACGCTTGCCGACCTCCGACTCCGCTGGCGTCTGCCCGTCGCGAAGTTCCAGATCGACGCAAAACGCGTGTTCAACAACCATCTCGCTGCCACGCGTGCGCGCAACCGCGATCCGTGCCTCGCGAGCGTCCCATTCCAAAGCCAGGAATCGTGGCATCATGAACCTCGGTGAAATTCTCAGGATTCGTCAATGAGATCGACGCCCAGCATCTCAAGCGCATAGCCGCGTCCCAGATGACTGATGTCTCTCCAGAATAATACGCGCGGCGGCGTGGTGGTAGCATCAAATATGACTTCCGCCCTTGCCGCAGGGCCGCCGCCTTGGAAATAACCCACAATCTGAGCACGAAACGTATTGCCGCCACCACTGATAAACGGCGCGAGCGACTTCATTTCGTCCATCGTCACGAGCCCTTCAACCAACAACCAGGTCTCGAATTTTCGATTTTCGTCCCCGTCTTCGGTCGTGGCCGTGCGGCTATTGATAATCGCGTCGGCAATCTCTTCGGTAATTCCCGGAATCCCCAACAGCAATTCTGGTGGTGCCTGATTGATGTTCAGCCGCCCGGGAATCGATTCGCTCGCGTTGACGGTGCAGTTGTCCATCAGTTGCGGCATATAGCTGGCCATCAACAGCGGATCGTTGGGGAAAGGTGATTCGATGATCTTGGCGGAATCCTGGCTCGAATTACCGCCACCGCTTCCCCTCCCGCTGTTACCACCGCCACCTCTGCTGCTGCCGCCACTGCTGCCGCCGCCGCTACTTGAGCTGCTCCCGCCTCCTTGCTGAACTTTGGCTCCGATCAACTCCAGCACTTGGGTGATCTGCGTCTTTGGCGCCTGGGTCAGATCCAGTTCCACGGAGTCCGCGGGCACGGATTGCCCATTCTCTTCCGTCGGTCCGTAGAGCCGATACGCGACGATAAAATTCGCCACATCGGCTCCAAAGACGGCACTGAGGTCATCGTGCAGCAGTTGCAGGTCGTCGCCATTAAGAAAGATTCGCGGCTCGCCAGCGGCATTGGTGTTGCGTTCAGCGCTATAGACGGTCAGATACGAAGCCCAGCCCCGATCCGCCCCATTCGACGACGCTCCCATGCCCGCCAGCATGGCCGTGTCGACAGGCGGCTGCCCTGGACCGCCGCCAGCACCACCACCGAGCAAGGCACTCATTTCATGACCATCGACCATCCCGTTCCGATTGGAATCGATGCCGAACAGAAGTTCCGGCGTGACTCCCGCGACCAGTAGCAGTTCCTCGACGGTCTGCAACGGACCGTTGCGGGGCGCGTACGGCGAAGGCTCCAGACGCGAATAATAGTCGAGCTCTGCACCGTATTCGCGGGCTTCGTCATCTTCGTCCATCCAGTCCAAAATGGCATCCGCGATCTCTTCGGTCATGCCCGGCAACGCCAACAACAGATCGCGGCTCGCTCCCTCCTGCAATTGGTCCGCCAGCAAGACCATATTCAAGTTCAGTCGCACCGCTTCATCTTCCAGGCCATATCGCAGCCCAGCCGCGCCCCCTTCGCCCGGCGGCAGCGGAGCCAGCACCGTGAAACTGGCACGCGCATCTGCGTCCAATTCCGGAATGACGACGGCATTCTGAAAATAGGACGGGTTGTCGTAGTGACCTCCCGCCTCGGTCTGCGTCGCATCGTCTGTGGACAAATATTGCAACACGCCAGCGACTCCGGAGTCGACCAGCATGCGTGCCTGCAATCGCTTGCCATGCACGACGGTTGCATGCCGATGTGTGCTCATCAGATCGCTAAACGTATAGGCCGCCAGCGAGAGTGCCACAATGACCACCAGGACAATGACCAGCACAATTGCCCGCCGTTGCCTGACCGCAGAGAACCGCCGCTTGAGGTGGTTGCGCATTAGCTTTCAGCCTCCGCTTCTGCCTGCGGATCGTCCTCCGTCGTTTCTTCCTCCTCTTCGACCGGGCGTCCCGTGGGCACATGGACGACCGAGCGGTAGTATCGGAGCGTGCTTTCGTCGACGAGGCCACCGTCCAGCGCCGTGGTTGGGTTGTTGGGGGGTTGCATGACCAAGACGATTTGAATCGCCACGGGCAATGTCCCCTCTGCTTCGCTGTCCCACTCGGTTCTCCACTCGTAACCGTCGAAATAGCTCAGCTCTAGCCCAACCACCTCCGGTGCGATCACGTCGTCAACCTGCTGCATACCGCTGGCATTGCCGTTTTCGAGGGCCCATTGCGTGACCGAGCGGTCCATCTCGCGCCGCACCAGGCCGTTTTCTTCGGCTCCGACGCCCAATTCCGGTACGGGGCCGGTCACTTCAGCCGCCGCCGCCAAGCCGCGATCCTGCACATAGTAGGTCACCGTCTTGACGTCGCTCGGCACGTCAACCATCGCCAGAGCAGGATCCACCGCCAACAGGCGTTGATACTCTTCAATCCGTGGCAGACGACTGACATCGATCTGCAATTCATATTGGTTGCCGTAGATTCCCGGTACAGTGGGAACGGTCGCACCCGCTGCAAGGTCGCTCGTGTTGGTCGCCTCTTCACCGAGCAATTCGTCGACTTCCATCGACTCGACATCGCCCCCCGCCAAGTCCCCCAGGGCGCCTTCGGTCGCGTTCTTGGCGGAGTCGGTCAATAGTTTCTCGACGCCCGAGAGGTCCTGTTCGTAGTAGGCAACACTGCCGCGAATGTCATCGGCAATGATTCGCAGCAATGTCCGAGCGAGTTGTGTCTGCTCGATGGTCGAACGACGTCGATGGAAGGCCCGCATGTTGATGTCGACCGCCATGCTGATGGCGAACAAGACGAGTCCGGTCAAAGCCAGCGCTAACAACAGCTCGAGCAACGTAAAGCCCCGTCGAGGCTGCGTCGCGTCAGGTCTGCGATCGTGTCGGCCGCGAGCGTCCTCTTCACGTCGCGGCATTTTCCACACGTTAACCACCGCTCGCACCTCCCGAGCTGGTACCCGTGTCAACAATTTCGACCTGAGCCGGATCGATCATCCACCGCACCAGGGAAAACTCGACCGGCCGCGTCTTCAGGTTAGGGTCTTGAAAGACACTCACGGTGACCGAGATCAATCCTTGTTGATCGATCTGCTGAACGTCGACCGAATAGAGCCAGAGTCCGGCAGCATCAAGGTTGGCAATCTCTTCGATCGGCGTGTTGGCGATCGCCTGCGGTGGCAGCAGTCCCGAGGCAATTTCGTTGATCTTGGCTTCGCAAAACACCTGCGCCGTTGAAAGGTCTCGAGCTGCTTCGGCGTTACGCATGCCGAACCGCATCAACTCGCCGACGACCGCGATGGAACCACCCAGGATCGCCAGCGCCAGCATCACCTCCAACAGCGAAAGGCCGGCACGGCGTCGCTTGCAATTTCCCCTCGACGGAATATTCATTTATTGAATCTCCTCGACGGTTAACAAATCGCTGACTTGCACAACCCCGGTCAAACCTCGCACACTCACCATCACATACCGGCCTCGTCCGTTGCGAATGAGAATGCGCGAAGTCGAAGAAGTGCCATCGGGATAGAAAAAAATCGGCGGTGACCAGAGTGCCTCTTCCCCGGCATCGGCGGTCGTGAGGGTAATGAAGGCCGAACGGTCATCCATTTCGGACTCGCTCCCCACGAACACGACGCCCTCGGGCAGTTCGCCCAGTTCAGTCGTTGACGTGGCGGTGGTCGATGTCGGATTGACGAGCCCGCCGGACGAGAGTGCTTCATTTACCTGCAGGCCATTGATGCCACCGGCCGCCCCGCCCCCCATGCCGGTGTTCACGTCCGATGACTCGAGATAGTCGTCCTCCATGTACCACGGTTCAATTTTGAATGTCCCCAGTTCCGGCTGGTGGCGAAACACGTACGTCCGACCAGACTCCATCGCCTTGACGCGTGCCCTCGACCATTCGACCCGCACGATATCGCCGGACGCGCGCAGCCGCTGGTTTTCCATCGGCCCTTTGAGTGCCGGTAGGGAAATGGCGGAGATGGCAACCAGGAGCGCCAACACCAACAGGATTTCCATCAGTGTCAGGCCGCCGCGGCGGCGTCGGCGCAAGCGAGCAAGCGTCGCGTTCACGGGCAACTCCCGGGTTAGGTATTGGTCACGTCGTCGTCGTCACCACTTTGTTGATTTGGCCCCCAGGACCAAATACGGAAATTCTCCGAGTCAACCAGTTCGTATTGATAAGGATTGCCCCAGGGATCAGCGGGAATCGCCTTTTCGGCATACGGCCCGCCCCACTTGCTGCTGTTGCCCATATCTGCGGGCGCTTCGCGCAAGGCCTGCAACCCTTGCGACGTAGTGGGGTAGGAGCCCGTATCGAGCCGATACCCGGTCAGCATCCGTTCAAAATTGCCAATCTGAGCCTTGGCGGTCCGTTCATATCCCTTCTTCTGGGCACCGACCATGTAGAAGCCGACCATCGAACCGAGGATCACAAGAATGGCCAGCACCAAGAGGACTTCCATCAAGGTAAAGCCAGCGGATCGCCGGCGTCTTCGAAGCGTACGTTTCATTGTCAAATCCTCCGAACTTTGGTTTTGAAGACAAGCTGATTTTTTTGACGTGCCTTGATGCCGTATCCCGCTCCGGCAATCGTCGCAATTACATCGTGGCACTCATTTTGATAACCGGCAAGAGCAACGCAATCACGACCATCAGGACGATGATCGCGAGAAACAAAAGCATGATCGGTTCCAGCATCCGCACGAACAGATCCAACCGGCGCGTCGTGCGTCGCTCGAGGCCGTCGGCGATTTCGACCAAGACCGTGTCCAACGTGTTGGCTTCCTCCGCCACCGAAATCATCTCGACCACCGTCGTGGGGAAATGACCGCTGGCGGCGAGTGGTGTCGCCAATGACTGACCGGACGAAATGTTCTCCGACGCGTCGCGAATCGCCTCCGACAACACGCGATTGCCGGTCGCATC